>CAOJLW010000024.1 GCA_948438565.1 uncultured Lachnospiraceae bacterium
GCCGCCAGCCTCGCGTTCTGTCCTTCTTTGCCGATTGCCAGAGATAACTGGTAATCCGGGACGACCACTTTTGCATTTTTTTCTTCTGCATCTGCAATAACCGAAATAACCTTTGCCGGACTCAGGGCGTTTTCAATTAACATGGCGGGGTTTTCATTCCAATTGATAATGTCGATCTTTTCCCCCCGCAGCTCGCCTACAATCGCATTGACCCTTGCCCCGTTCATGCCGACGCAGGCTCCCACAGGATCCACGTCCGGATCGTTGGACCAGACTGCAATTTTTGTCCGGCTGCCTGCCTCCCTGGCGATGCTTTTAATCTCGACAATCCCTTCCCTCACTTCGGTCACTTCTGATTCAAACAGCCGTTTTACCAGCTCTGGATGCGTCCTCGACACTAAAATTTTAGGGCCTTTGTTCGTCGATTTCACTTCCAGAATATACAATTTGATACGCTCCGTCGGCTGAAAGATTTCTCCTTTGACCTGTTCGTTCTCCGTCAGGATAGCGTCCACTTTACCAAGGTTGATACTAACATTTTTTCCTGCATAACGCTGGACAATACCTGTAATGATATCTTTTTCTTTACTGTAGTATTCCTCATATAATACCTTGCGCTCTTCCTCGCGGATTTTTTGCAAAATAAAGCTTTTGGCGTTCTGGGTCGCAATCCTTCCAAACTCCTTGGATTTTACTTCCATATTGACAATATCTTCCAATGCATATTTGGAATCTATCATTTTGGCATTGGCAAGGCTGATCTGCGTAATCGGATCTTCCACCTCCTCAACCACGACTTTTTCCTGATATACATGATATTCACAGGTTTGCGGATCAATCTGTACTTTTATATTATCTGATTTACCAAAATGGCTTTTACATGCCGTGATCAGTGAGTTTTCAATGGCATCCAGCAATGTTTCCTTCGGAATATTTTTTTCCTGCTCTAAAATTAACAATGCCTCCAACAACTCATTACTACTCATTTTTCCAACCTCCTGATTTTTTGTTCTTATATGGCATCATAGACTACAGTATCAGCGCCTGACGGATCAGCGCAATATCGGATTTGGAAAAAACAACCTCCCGCTGTTCCTCATCCAGGATTGTAACGCTGTCGGCATCGTATGCTTTTAAAGTCCCATAAAATTCTTTTTTGTGTTCAAATGGGCGATATGTGCGAATTTCCACCTCTTTCCCCATATTCCGAATATAATCTTTTTCCTTTTTCAGCGGCCTGCCAAGTCCGGGGGAACTCACTTCAAAAACGTAGGAACCGTCCACATAATCTTCCCGGTCTAAAATCTCATTCATTTCCCTTGCCACCAGTTCGCAGTCATTGACCGTTATGCCCCCCTCTTTGTCAATATAGGCCCTTAAGTACCATGTGCTGCCTTCTTTGACATATTCTATGTCCACAAGCTCAAAATGCTGTTTCTCCAAAATCGGAAGTATTAAACTTTCTGTCCTTTGCTCATAATCAATCTTTTTTCCCACTCCCTCACCTTCCTTTTGTATCTGGGCTATCCGATTGCCACACATAAATTTAAGAGTGGGCGTAAACCCACTCTTAAATAAATTCTTATTCAACGGTACTAGTATAGCACTGGTTTCCAGATATTGCAAGCGTTTATTCGGCATTTTTAATGTTCTAAACGCAATTTTCTACATCTATTCCATATACTTCCTGCTTTATTCCTCTTCATTCAAACGACTAAGCTTCGCCGCCTGATCGGCCGCTACACAGGCGTCGATAATCTCCTGGATATCTCCTCCCATAACTTTATCCAGCTTATAAAGCGTCAGTCCAATCCGGTGATCCGTCACGCGCCCCTGCGGGAAATTATAGGTACGGATTTTTTCCGAACGATCCCCCGTCCCAATCTGACTTCTTCTGGCTTCCGCTTCCGCGTCGTGAGCCTTTTGGCACTCAATATCGTATAACTTCGCGCGAAGGAGCGCAAACGCCTTTTCTTTATTTTGCAGCTGGGATTTTTCGGTCTGGCTGTATACGACAATTCCGGATGGATAGTGCGTCAATCGGACAGCAGAGTCTGTCGTATTGACACACTGTCCGCCGTTTCCGGAAGCGCGCATCACATCAATTCGAATATCTTTTTCGTCAATTTCCACCTCGACCTCTTCCGCTTCCGGCATCACGGCCACGCTAATCGTAGACGTATGAATACGGCCGCCGGACTCCGTCTCCGGCACACGCTGAACACGGTGTACGCCAGACTCATACTTCATAACGGAATAGGCTCCCTGACCCGTAATCATAAAACTGACGTTTTTCATCCCGCCGATGCCGATTTCTTCACACTCCATCGTCTCAACCCTCCAGCGGCGCCCTTCTGCGTAATGCACATACATACGGTACACCTCTGCGGCAAACAACGCCGCTTCATCCCCGCCGGCTCCCGCACGGATTTCCACAATAACGTTTTTATCGTCATTCGGGTCTTTGGGCAGCAGCAGAATCTTTAACTTCCCTTCCAACTTTTCGACTTCTTCTCTGGAAGCGCTCAGCTCTTCCTTGGCCAGCTCGCGCATCTCCTCATCCTTTTCTTCATCCAAAAGCAGCAAAGATTCCTCAATATTCTGCTGATTCTGCCTGTATGCCTGGTATGTCTCGACAATCGGCGTCAAATCGCTCTGTTCTTTCATCAGCTTTCGGAACCGCTCCGGATCCGAAGCCACATCCGGCTCACTCAACTGATTCAATACCTCTTCCAGGCGCAACACAAGATCTTCCAACTTATCAAACATGATTGATTCCTTTCTATAAATAATTGCCATATCACATCAAGGGACGCGTGCCATCACGACGCGATCGTTGCCTCCCAAATCCTTGACCGTCCGAATCCCCTGATATCCGGCCTGATACAAAAGTCCGGAAACCGCTTCCCCCTGATCATATCCGATTTCCAACAGCAGACGCCCTTTGGCTTTTAAATACTTCGGCGCATCCAAAATAATCCGACGGTAAAATTGCAGTCCGTCTTTCTTGCCGTCCAACGCTCCACGCGGTTCATAATCCCGCACCTCCGGCATCAGACCGTCGATTTCTTCAGTCGGAATATAGGGCGGGTTAGAAACCACCAGATCAAATCGGCCCGTTATTGATGCAAACAAATCACTGACTATCAAACGTATGGAAACCGCATGACGTCTGGCATTCTCTCTGGCCACCTCAAGCGCCTTATCGGAAATATCCGAAGCCGTCATGGCGATGCCCTTCCTATGCCAGGCCAAGCTGATGGCGATACAGCCGGAACCTGTGCACAAATCAAGCGCTTCCATCCCTGGCCGAAGCTCTTTTAACGCCTCTTCCACCAGGGTTTCCGTATCCTGTCTAGGAATTAACACATCGGAATTGACAAAAAAAGACAACCCCATAAATGCCTGTTCTTTCGTCAAATACTGTAACGGAACACGCTCCGCACGTTTTTTTAACAGCGATTCATAGGCAGTCCGATGTATATCGGGCAGTTCCTCCTGCATATGCATATAATAATCATCCCGCTTGATACCGCAGACCATAGCTAACAATAACCAGGCGTCCTGCCCGGCGTCTAAAATTCCTTGCGCCTCTAAGAGCCGCTCCCCCTGCAAAACGGCCTCCCGGTACGTCATTTGGAACCTTCTTTCGGAATTTCTTTGACATAGGATTTCCAGTCAAACACCGCTTCTACAGACGCAATGGCCACTTCAATCATAGCGTCCTCCGGTTCCCTTGTCGTAATCCGCTGTAAAAGAAGTCCCGGTTTACTCAAAAGATTGACAAACGTCCGATCGCTCCTGCCTGCCAAACGGATAAACTCATAGGATACGCCCGCAATAACCGGAATCAAAACCATACGCAGCGCCAGACGCAGCCAGACGGACTCCACACGGATAAACATAAAAAATACAATGCTAATCAACATCACAATCAATAAAAAACTCGTCCCGCAGCGTTTATGTAAACGGGAACTTTTCCGCACATTTTCCACAGTCAAATCCAGTCCATGCTCAATGCAGTTGATGCTTTTATGCTCCGCCCCATGATACATATAGACGCGTTTGATATCCGGCATAAGCGAAATTAACGCCACATACCCAACAAAAATACACAGACGAAGCGCTCCTTCCAACAAAGCGATCAGTCCCGGCGAGGCGATCGCTTTACGAAACAGCAGGGAAATCCCATACGGCAATACCATAAAAATCCCTATGGCAAGCACAATGGATACCGCTACCGTCAACCCCATCATCCAATCATCCTTTTTGGCGTCCGTCTTTTTTTCCGTTTCTTCCTCTTCAAAAAAAGAAGCCGAAAACGTCAACGTTTTAACCCCTAATGTCAAAGATTCTATAAAATTAAATACGCCCCGGACAAACGGCATATTCCGAATAGCCAGATTCTTACAAAGACCCGGATACACAGAAGCTTCCACAACAATCTCCCGATCGGGTTTGCGAACTGCAACGGCATATTGATCGCCATTTTTCATCATAACGCCTTCCATAACCGCCTGGCCGCCAATTCCTGAATATCTCATAGTTTTCTCCATATGCTCAAAAAAGGTTGAGATTAAACTGAAACAATTAACCTCAACCTTACCATGTACCGTATGTTATTGCTGGCTAATGCCATATCTCCGATTGAACTTATCAATACGTCCACGCGCCTGTGCAGCTTTCTGCTGGCCTGTATAGAATGGATGGCACTTGGAACAGATTTCAACGTGAATATCTTGCTTGGTCGAACCTGTCACAAATGTATTACCGCAGTTACACGTTACGGTTGCCTGATAGTAATCTGGATGGATTCCTTCTTTCATCTCTTTCACCTCTCACATCATCTTCGTATTTCAAACAAACACCTGCTTGTTTACATCGCAATAAACAGCTTTCTTAGTATAGCATACACAAAACAGATATGCAAGTTATTTTTTTTAAGATTTGATTAACTGGCGGCTTCCTTTAACAATTTCACGCACAGATCGATCCCCAGCTTACCACTGTCCAGGCAAAGTTCAAAAAATGCCGGATGTCCCCATTCCCATTTGGTAACAGAATGATAAAATCCGCTTCGCCTTTTATCGTTCTTTTTCAGGCTGTCCGCCGCTTCCGATTCTTGGATGCCTTCCCGCTTTATGGCCCGTTCGATCCGTTTTTTCTGATCGCAATGGATAAAAACATTGAGACAGTCCTCATAATCTTTTAAAATATAACCTGCCGCACGACCGACAATCACGCAGCCGCCTTTTTGCCCCGCTTCTTCAATAATGCGTTTTTCGGCCAAAAACAACTGTTCTGACAACGGCAGATCCTTATCGGAAGAGCTGCCTCCCAACGGCGTTTTGGAAAGATTAAATAAAAATCCCCCCGCCTGCTTTTCTTCCAGACCTTCAATATACATAGATGGTATCTTAAGCGTTTTAGCCGCTTCGATCAATAAATTCCTGTCATAAAGCTCATAACCTAACGCCTCCGCCAGCTTCCTGCCAATCTCATTGCCCCCACTGGCATATTGGCGCTCAATCGTAATAATCCGATACATACCCCCACTCCTTTCCCCGTTTACAACATAAAACTAATCGTCTCAATAATACATAAACTTATTATACCACTGTGTGATTTATATGAAAAGCGCATCCCGCATAATTTAAAAACTTTTCAATTTTTAATCTCCAAACCCATCCGCAATCGACAACGTAGCCATCCCCCTCTGCCACAGCCTCCCACTGACGGCCACCTACCACGATAACTGCTTCACCGAAACTGATTCAACTCCACATCATAACCATAATCAATCCCAGCCAACTGTTTTTTTAACTCCTCTTCCTGCACCTGAAACACCGCGCAGAGCTCCTCTAAAGAACCATAGCGATCCCGCAACAGCGTATTCACATAACTCAGCAACATCACCGGATCTTTTGGCAGCTTCTGTTCCATAACCTCACATCCTTTCTCATCTATTCATATATTCTACCCTTCATACCTGCGTCCATACCAATACGTTGCAAAATACAAAACAGAAGCAAATACAACAATCATCGGCCCAGTTGCAACATTCGTCTCATACGATACAAACAATCCCATAATTCCGGAAAACATCGAAAATAAAACGGCAAAAAAATGGTATTCCCTCATATTTTCTGAAAGATTCCTGGACGCCGCCGCCGGTAAAATCAACAGCGCATTGATAATTAAAATCCCGACCCATTTAATCGACAGCATCACAGCCACCGCAATCAAAACGGCAAACAGATTTTCCGTAACCTTCACCGGAATCCGCCTGCTGCGCGCTAAAGCCCTATGGATGCTTGCGGCATGAAGCCAATTAAAACACAACAAATAAAATAACAACGCTGCGAGAAACACAAACAACAAATATACAATTTCCGCTCGCGTAATGCTAAGCACATCCCCTACCAAAAGTCCCGAATATTTTCCAAAATCCCCGCCTTTCGACAAAATGGCCAATCCAATCGCCACGCTGCAGGAAGAAAAAACCGAAATGACGGTATCGGTAGAAGCTGCGTTTTTAGTGCTGATATAATTGAGCAGCAAAGCAAACAGGATACCAAAAACGACCATTGAAAGATTTGTATCAAAAACCCCAAACAGGACGCCAACCGCAATGCCCGTCAAAGCCGAATGGCCAAGCGCGTCAGAAAAAAAGGCCATTTTCCGGCTGACAATCATCGTCCCCATCAAGCCAAACAAAGGGGCAATCAATAAAATGGCCAACAGCGCGTTTCTCATAAAACCATATTCCAGACCCATCGGCTACCTCCCTCCAAAATCCGGCGCAGCGCGCCTGCCCGTTTCTTTTGCCGGGCGCAAAACATAATCCGGAAGCTCTTCCCTGCCAAATACGGCCTGAAATTCTTCGCTTGCAAACACCTCTTTGGCGCTGCCCTGTTTTAAAACGGTCTTATCCAACAGGACAACCTGATCCGCATAATGCGCCACATAATTTAGGTCATGGGAAATCAAAATAATGGCCAAATCAAAATTTTCTTTTAAATATTCCATCGTTCGATAAAACAGCTCCATGCCGCTTTGATCAATGCCCGATACCGGTTCGTCCAACAACAACAGGTTTGGCTCATCCATAATAGCCATTGCTAAAAGCGCCCGCTGCATCTGACCTCCGGACAGATTGCACACCTGCTTATCGATCAAATCCTCCGCTTCAAACGCTTGTAGCGACTGCCGGATTGCCTTTTCCATCCGTTTGCTTTTTTTCAAAAAAACCGGAAAACGAGATTGGTAACTGGCGATCAAATCATAAACGCTGATAGGAGAGTGTTTTTCAATATTGACGCTCTGCGGCACATAGCCGATTTTTAGCTTCTGCATCTTTCCATTTTCCCGGTTTTTGAATTCAATATCCCCTTCGTGTGGAATATCGTCTAATATCGCCCGGATTAAGGTGGATTTGCCGGCTCCGTTTTTTCCGATAATCGCATGGAGGCTTCCGCAATGGATATGCAGATTGACGTCCTCCAGCACCGTCTGTCCGCCCAAACGGACGCCCAAACGATTGACTTTGATGCAATGCAGCCCACATGGGCGAATCATTTTTTTCATGACGCCTCCACTCCAAATGCTTGTTGCAGGATTTTAATATTCTCCTGCATCCCCTTACAATAGCTGTCCGGATCATCCTCTCCCCGCACAAGCGTATCCAGATAATATACAAAAACATCCGCTTCCTTTTGCACTGTTTCCGCCAATGCCCTCCCATAAAGCTCTTCTGCAAAAATGATACGGACGCCTTCTTGATCGATCGCGTCCAAAACTTCCGCGACTTCTCCAGCCGAAACCTGGCGTTCCTCATCCAAATTGATCGAATAGGCAACTTCTATCTCATAGTCATCCGCAAGATAGGCATATGCTTCATGGAATAAAATCACCTTGCTGCCTGCGGCTGCCTTTACCATTTTTTCCTGCTGCTTTTCCAATGCATCCAGCCGCATATCGTACGCCCTGGCATTTTCTTTCAGCTCTTTGGCATACTCTCCGGCAATCTCACACAACGCTTCCGTTATCTTTGCCACCTGACTGCGGTAACGTTTGACGCTCATCCATACATGGGCGTTTTCCTCCAGCATCTCTGCGTCGTCTGCAATTTCTACAATCGGCAGAGCCGGATACTGCCCTGCCGCATCCTCCAAAAACTGCTCCATCCCACCGCCGTTTACCAAAAAAAGATCGGCCTTGGACAACAATTTCATATCCTCCGGCGTCAATTGGAAATCATGCAGGCATCCTGTCTGCGGCTCGCTTAAGGACTTGATCTCAATCCCTTCGCACGCACCCGCCACATTGCGCGCCGCAATATAAACAGGATAAAAAGAAGCTGCCACTGTAATTTCTCCGTTTTTGGCGGGTTCCTGCCACATCTGATAGATCCAGACAAAAACCCCTGAACAAAACGCGACGGCAAACAGCATAGCCGCTACAAAACGATATTTTCCTCTCATAGCCTATCCCTGCGCCGCCTGTTCAATAATCTCATCGATAAACGCCCATATCTCGTCCCTGCCCTGCTTGCTTAACGCAGAATACGCAAATACCTTCGTGTGCGGCTTGACATTTAACCCTTTTCGTATCGCCTGAATATGTTTTTGCACCTGGCTGGGTTTGATTTTATCCAGTTTGGTGGCGATAATCACCGGTTCAAAGCCCTGGTATACAATCCAGTCATACATCTGCTTATCGTTCGAGGACGGATCGTGCCGGATATCGATCAGCAAAAATACGACCTGAAGCTGTTTTGATTTATGCAGGTACTTTTCAATCATCACGCCCCATTTACGTTTTTCCGCTTCCGGAACCTTTGCGTATCCATACCCTGGCAGATCCACATAATAACAGGCTCCATTGATATTATAAAAATTAATCGTCTGCGTTTTCCCCGGCTGGGCGGAGGTCCTTGCCAGTGATTTACGGTTCATCAATCCGTTAATCAAAGACGATTTTCCTACATTTGATTTTCCGGCAAACGCCACTTCCGGCAGGGTATTCTCTGGCAAAGCGCTGGTAATGCCGCATACCGTTTCCAATTCCACATGTTTAATTACCATCTCTGATACCTCCTCTATACCAGAGCAATGCCCAGTACATCCCGCATTGTCTCCACATAATTGATCTGTAATCCTTGCTTGATTTCATCCGCCACCTCATCGACGTCCTTTTTATTCTTCTTGGGGATGCAGACCGTCAAAACCCCGGCATTCTTGGCCGCCAAAAGCTTCTCCTTTAATCCTCCAATCGGCAAAACGCGCCCGCGCAAAGTAATCTCGCCCGTCATTGCAACATCCGCACGGACTTTTTGTTTGAGAATTGCAGACAACATAGCCGTTGCCATCGTAATGCCTGCGGACGGCCCGTCTTTTGGCACTGCGCCTTCCGGAATATGAATATGAATGTCATGCTCTTTAAAAAATGTCTTTGGTATTTTATATTCTCCACTGACGGAACGGATATAGCTGATGCCCGCCTGAGCAGATTCCTTCATCACATCCCCCAGCTGACCGGTCAGCCGGAATTCCCCTTTCCCTGGCATTACATTGACCTCGACTTCCAACGTATCTCCTCCTACGCTCGTCCAGGCCAATCCTCTTACAACGCCGATTTCATTTTCTTTGCCCGCCAGGTCAAACGAATATTTTTCTTTTCCAAGAAACTGTCCCAAATTCTTTTTTGTCACAGATACTTTTTTCTTATGTCCTTCATAGATCTCCCGGGCGGCTTTCCTGCAAAGCTCCCCGATATTGCGCTCCAGACCGCGGACGCCAGCCTCCCGCGTATAACTGCGGATCATGGTGGCAAGCGCTTCTCCACTGACGGCAAACTGCCCCTTCTTTAAACCGTTTTTCTTTAGCTGTTTCCGAATCAAATGCTCCTTTGCAATATGCATTTTTTCATTCTCCGTATAACTGCCCACTTCAATCAGCTCCATACGGTCTAACAGAGGCTTCGGGATATTCTGCGTGGAATTGGCGGTTGCAATAAATAAAACCTCCGACAAATCCACAGGGATTTCAATATAGTGATCCCGGAATTTATGATTCTGCTCAGAATCCAATACCTCCAAAAGCGCGGAAGCCGTATCGCCCCTGTAATCCCGGCTCACCTTATCGATCTCATCCAAAAGCATCAGAGGGTTTTTGACCCCTGCCGTACGCAGTCCGGTTACAATCCTGCCCGGCATCGATCCTACATAGGTTCTCCTATGCCCCCGGATTTCCGCTTCGTCCCTAACGCCGCCCAGACAGATGCGCACATATTTCTTTTCTAACGCCTTTGCAACCGACCGGGCAATACTCGTCTTTCCAGTGCCGGGCGGCCCTACCAGACAAATAATCGGACTTTCCCCTTTATCTGTCAGATTTCGGACAGCCAAAAACTCCAACATACGCTCTTTGACTTTTTCTAAACCGTAATGATCTTCATTCAGTACTTTTTCGGCATTCTTTAAGTCCGTATTGTCTAAAGAAGCCTTTTCCCATGGCAGATCCAACAGCGTTTCCACATATCCTCTGGCCACCGCGCTCTCTGAAGAGCTATAGCTTAAATTTTTAAAACGAGTAATTTCCTTACGTATTTTTTCTTTTACCTCTTTTTTTGCATCCAGCTTCTGCAAAGCAGTCAAAAACGTATCCGCATCCGAATCCGTATGATCCTCCCCCAATTCCTCACGGATCACTTTCATCTGTTCGCGGAGCAAATACTCTCTCTGATTTTTATCCACCCGCTCTTTGACCTTTGCCTGAAAATCTTTTTTGATTGCAAACACACTTGTTTCCCGCAAAAGGATTTCCATCAGCGCCTCATATCGCGCAGTCAGCGTAACCGCTTCCAGATACCTCTGCTTTTCTTCGTAATGCACGGGCATATGATTGGCAATCAAATCCATAAATTTTTCGGCGTCCCTGACCTCGACTGCCTGACGCAAAAATTCCTTGCCAATCTTCGGATTTAAAGACGCATAGCGCAAATAGGTTTCTTCGATTGCACGGCGCATTCCTTCCTTTTCTTCCGCAGAATATACGCCTTCCTCTTCCTCAAAATATGCCACTTCCGCCAAAAGACTGGGTGACTGCGCTATAAGAGCGCACAATCTGGCCCGTTTCTCCCCTTCTACCAGGATACGGACAATCCCATTCTGCATTTTTATCACTTGCTTGATTTTTGCCACCATACCAACCGGATATAAATCCTCGATTTCCGGCTCCGACTTTTCCACATCCTTTTGGGTTACCAAAAATACATTCTGCTCTCCCATCATAGCCTCTTCAATGGCCTTCATGGATTTTTCCCTGCTGATGTCAAAATGTGCCACCATACCTGGCAAAATGGTCATCCCACGTAATGCCACAGCCGGGATCGTCATTATTATATCGCTCAATTTACGTCCCCTTTCTATTGTGAAAGATAAAGAGAAAAGCCACCGACAGTAAACCAAAGATTACTACGGCAGCTCCCCCTGCGCATTCTCTGCAGATTATGCGCTTTTTGATTTCAATAAAACCTTTTGTTGTTCAATGGAATTGATAAACACCTTTTCCTCCACCAATTCCCTGTGTACCGTATATTCGGTAATCGAAGCATCCGATGGAACTTCATACATTAAGTCCATCATAATATTTTCCATAATCGCACGCAGGCCCCTGGCGCCTGTCTGCCTCTCTAATGCACGTTCGGCAATGGCTTCCACCGCATCCCGATCAAAATGCAGCGCTACGCCGTCCAGCTCTAAAAGTTTCTGATACTGCTTGACCAGAGAGTTTTTCGGTTCCGTTAAAATTCGTATCAACGCCTCCTGATCCAGAGAATCAAGCGATACCGTCACCGGCACGCGTCCGATAAACTCCGGAATCAGGCCAAATTTAATAAAATCCTGCGGCATTGCATGTTGAAATACTTCACCAATCTGCCGATCCCGTTTATCCTGGATCGTCGCGTTAAAACCGATTGCCTTATGATCCATGCGCGTCTCAATAATCTTTTCCAGACCGTCAAATGCGCCGCCGCAGATAAACAGAATATTGGTCGTATCAATCTGGATCAATTCCTGCTGCGGATGCTTCCTCCCCCCCTGCGGTGGCACAGAAGCCAACGTCCCTTCTAAGATTTTAAGCAACGCCTGCTGTACCCCTTCGCCGGAAACATCCCTGGTAATCGACACATTTTCCGATTTCTTGGTAATCTTGTCAATTTCATCAATATAGATAATTCCATACTGCGCGCGCGTAATATCATAATCCGCAGCCTGGATAATTTTTAAAAGTATATTTTCCACATCTTCGCCGACATAGCCTGCTTCCGTCAAAGTAGTCGCGTCCGCAATGGCAAACGGCACATTTAAAATGCGCGCCAATGTCTGTGCCAGATACGTCTTGCCGGAACCCGTAGGGCCAAGCATTAAAATATTGCTCTTTTGCAGCTCTACGTCCAAATCCGGTCCCGCCAGAATCCGCTTATAATGGTTATAAACGGCTACAGACAATACTTTTTTCGCATTCTCCTGGCCTACTACATATTCGTCCAGGAACGCTTTCATTTCTTCCGGTTTTAACAGATTGATCTCCTGCTCCGGCGTCTCAATCCCCTCTTCTTCTTTTTCGATTTCCTCTTCAATAATTTCCGTGCAAATATCCACGCATTCATCGCAAATAAACGCCCCGCTTGGCCCTGCAATCAGTTTTCTGACTTGTTCCTGGGACTTGCCGCAAAAGGAACAGCGGATCCGTTCCCCGCCGCCGATAATATTTCTTCCAGCCATAATTTCACTCCATTATTCCCGATTTGTAATCACCAGATCAATCAACCCGTATTCCTTAGCCTCGTTGGCGGAAAGGTAATGATCCCGCTCCGTATCCGCGGCAATGACTTCATAGGGTTTGCCTGTATTCTCCGCAAGGATTTGGTTTAAGCGTTTCTTAGTCTTTAAAATGTTCTCCGCCGCAATTTCAATTTCTGTCGCCTGCCCCCTTGCGCCGCCGGAAGGCTGATGGATCATAATCTCTGCATTTGGAAGCGCCATTCTTTTGCCTTTCGTGCCGCCAGCCAATAAAAACGCTCCCATGCTCGCAGCCAGACCGATACAAATCGTTGACACGTCGCACTTGATATAACGCATCGTATCATAAATGGCCAGTCCCGCCGTCACAACGCCTCCCGGAGAGTTGATATATAACTGAATGTCTTTGCTGGGATCTTCCGATTCCAAAAACAAAAGCTGCGCGACGATCAAACTCGCCGTCACTTCATTTACCTCTTCTCCCAAAAAAATGATCCTGTCTTTTAACAGTCTGGAATAGATGTCATAACTGCGCTCGCCTCTGCTGGTCTGCTCTATGACATAAGGTACTAAACTCATATTTTCTGCCTCCTCACTTTTTGCGTGTCTGCAATATACTGAACAGACCGGCTCTGTCTAGGAACCGGCCTGGTTATTACTTAATTTACAGTTTCTTCTTCTGTAGCTTCTACCACATTTTCCATAACCAGATCCACAGCTTTTTGCAGTGCAAGATCTTTTTTCATGGAGTCTTTTTGTTCGTCGCCCATCCATTCCATGAGCTTCTCCTTTTCCATGCCATACGCTGCGGCCATCCGGTCAAACTCTGCATCCAAGTCGGCTTCTTCTACGACGACGCCCTCTTCCTTGACAATCTGTTCCAATACCAGACTGCCCCGAATGCGTTTTAGGGCCTCCGGACGAATCTGTTCTTTCATCTTATCTGCCGTCATACCGGAAAATTGCAGATACTGTTCAAAACTCATGCCCTGCTGTTCAATTCTCTGCGCATAATTTTCAAACTGGATTTCCACCTGTGTATCCACCATGGCGTCCGGAACCTCCATTGTGGACGCGTCTGCAATTTTCTGAACCGCTTCTTCTTCGCGGGCGCGCTTTACCTCCGCTTCCTTTTGTCCGGAAAGCCGTTTTTTAATATCATCTTTGTACTCTTCTAACGTATCAAACTCGGATACGTCCTGTGCAAATTCATCGTCTAATTCCGGAAGCTCCTCCGCCTTAATCTCGTGGATCTTCACCTGGAATACGGCCTGTTTTCCTGCCAAATCCGCCTGATAGGCTTCTGGGAAGGTCACCTGCACCTCGACCTCGTCTCCGCTGTTCTTGCCGATCAACTGCTCTTCAAAGGTATCGACAAACGAATGGGAACCGATTTTTAAGGAATATTCTTCTCCCTTGCCGCCTTCAAACGCTTTGCCGTCCACAAACCCTTCAAAATCAATTACTGCCGTATCGCCTTCTTGAATCGCACGATCCTCTACCGTATAAATCCTGACGTTATTCTGGCGCTCTTTTTCTATTTCCCGATCTATTTCTTCATCCGTTACGGTAATCTCCGCTTTCTTAACGGCCAAACCTTTATACTGGCCTAACTGCACTTCCGGTTTTACTGCCACTTCCGCAGTAAAAATAAATGGCTTGCCTTTTTCTATTTGGACAATGTCAATCACCGGACGGGATACGATATCCATGCCGCTTTCATCCGCAGCAGCGCCGTAGTTTTCCTGGATTAGCTGATTTGCAGCATCTTCAAAGAAGATTTCCGGCCCATACATTTTCTCAACCA
>CAOJLW010000025.1 GCA_948438565.1 uncultured Lachnospiraceae bacterium
ATGCGGTAGCATACCGTCTGGACTGGTATGGGCCGACTGGTCAATATCTTCTTAGATGGAAAAGGCATTACGATCCGAGCGTTGCGGAAACGTAATGCTTTCTTTTTGTATAGTTATGGGATGGGCGTGCATTCGAGCAAAATGCTGGCGACATACATATCTCCCTGAATTTCATATGTGGAAATACCGTTATATTTTTGTACGGTTTCCTGAATAATGTGCAGTCCAAGTCCATGCAGATGGGGTTGGGCTTTGGTTGTTTTATGAGCTTGCGCGCTTTCGTGCTGCCAGTCCTCCAGACGGTTTTGTACGGTAACGGACAGATAGGTTTTCACCATAGTTATCTTTATGAAAATAGACGGTTGCGCAATTTTTGCAGAGGCTTCCATCGCATTGTCAAGCAGATTGGATAGTACGGAGCAAAGCAGGTAGTCGGGGATAGAAAGCTTGTGAGGGATGGCGGTTTCAATCTCCATCGGGATGCCTAAACGCTGCGCTGTGGCATATTTGATATTGATGACCTGATTGACAATTTCATTGCCGGTTTCAATTTGATTGTCTAAAGCATAGAGGGTCTGACATAATGAGTAGAAGTATTCTTTTAAAGACTGGTATTTTTCCTGGCTGAGCATCCGATCTATACAGACAAAATGGTTTTTCATATCATGACGTATTTTATGGTAGTCCATAACGACGTCCCGTAATTCCTGCATATGCCGGATCTGGTATTGCTGCTGTTGCTGGATCAGTTCCAGACGGATATTTTTTGCATATTCTTTTGTGCTTTGCCAGATCATGTAATAGATAAGCAATTCTAACAGAAGTGTTAAACAGCCAGTTAAATCAATATACGGAAAAATGCCGCGATAGCCTTTTAACAGGTAAATAGAAATCATATTTAAAATGGGCATTACGATCATAGTAATGTAATAAGAGGAGGGATAATGTTTTAAAGTGTCAATTTTAAAATGCAAAAGAAACAGGGTAATGACGAACAGATTACAGGAGCTTAGGAGTTTAAACAGGTATACGGGGTAACCCATGCGTATCAATGTAAAGTGGAAGATGCTGACGGGAAAACCGCTTAACGTAATCAGGGAAACGAAGATCAAAGGCAGGAAAAGTTTAAAAATAATTTTTCCCGTACCAAAGATACAGGCATAAAAAAACATCATAAAAATATGTGTAACGATATAGAGTAAAAATGAATCGGCAAAAATATCCTGTAGAATTAGACATAGAGAATAGACAATAAAATAACACCCGATCAAGGGGCCGCGAAAACGCATGGGTTTGGGCAAAAGCATATGTGAAAGTAGAAAAAGCGCCAGAAACGCTTCTATAATCAGTGTGATACAGATGATGCTTTGAAAGGTATCGTTCATAAGGTCAGCCTCCGGAAAGTGGTTTTGATTTCTTCCAGACGGGAGCGGCTGGCTGGAAGAGTTTTGCCATTGTCAAGCAGAATGCCTGTGGGCGCAATGCTTTGTATAAAACGGTAATTGACGAGATAGCTTTTATGGACGCGAATAAAGCCGTGTGGCTTAAGCGTTTCTTCCAAATCGGACATCCGGTAGCGAATCGCTTCCGTCTGCTTGCCGTTGGTTAAAAAAAGGGCAATGTATTTGTCCAGGCTTTGCGCATAGATAATCTCATCAATGCGGTAACGATATAAAATACTGCGATTTTCCAATAGGATAAAGTCGCTTTCGGATTCTGTGCGGCAGTCTGCCAAAATATCGCGTATACAGGGTTCAATCCGAGATTGAAATTCATCTTTGGGGAGAAAGCGAAATGGTCTGGCGGCCAGGGAATCGTATACGCATTCCCGGTGAATAGAAACATAGATTAGATAGCAGCCAGGATCCAGTTCGCGAATTTTTTTGCCAAGCTCCAATCCGTTGATAAGCGGCATATCGATATCCAGAAAATATATATCCCATTTCATGCCATTATAAAGGGCGGCAAGTAATTTGCCGCTGTCGGTAAATATTTCAATGGAGCATTCTGCATCCAGTTTTTGGAAAAGCTGCGTCAAATATGTTTGATAATAGCTGACGGTTACAAATTCATCGTCGCATAGAGCAATTTTCATATTCTGCTCATCCCCTTTGTTGTCTAAATTGATAAAAATATTATAGACAATATACAAAAGCTTGTCAAATTTCACGCCATATAGCTGCCGTTTACGACATTCCTTTGTTGTTTGCGCCTATATGCGCAGGATACGGCAAGGCCATTGAGTCCCAAAATGTTCTGTGGTAAGCTGTTTTCATGAAGATCAAACAAGGAGGAAACAGGCATAATGAAAAAGAGATGCAAAACTCGGATTACGGCAATGGCAATGGCAGTTATGATGGCGGCATCGACAGTTGGGGCATATGATGTTCCGGAAACGGTTTATGCGGCGTCGCAGCGTGAAACTGTAAAATTTCCGGCAGTATACTCCCTGGATTTGGTGCGTCCAATTACAGATGCTTCAGTGGTGAATGCAAAGGTGGAAGCGCTGATTCGGACGATGACCAAAGAAGAAAAATTTACGTTTTTGGGAGGCAACGGTACGGGCGATTCCGAAGGGAACGCCGGGTTCTTAAAAGGCGTGCCAAGGTTGGGCGTACCAATGATTAAAATGTACGACGGTCCGGCAGGCGTTTTGTATACAAAGGATACGACAAACCCGCCTCAGGAACAGATGCTGGCTGCAACCTGGGATGAGTCGATGGCAGCGCAATATGGCGAAGCGGTTGGAAATGAAAATGTAGCGATTGGGGGCGCGTTTTTACTGGGAGCGCAGTTGGATATCCAAAGAGCCCCGCAGTTTGGACGTACCAAGGATCAGATGGGCGAGGATCCCTATCTGCTATCCAGTCTTGCGGACGACTTGGTAAAAGGTATGCAGAAAAACGGTGGAATTGCCGTATTGAAGCATTACGCGGCATTTGCGCAGAACGCAACGCCAGGAACCAGCACCAATGTCGAGGTTTCCGAGCAGGCGCTGCATGAAATTTATCTTCAGGGATTTGAGTCGGCGGTAAAAGAAGGCGGAGCGTTGGGAATTATGTCCTCGTATAATGCTATCAACGGTACGATGGCTTCCGCACATACATATTTACAGAATGACGTATTGCGCGGAATGTGGGGATATGATTTCTTCACGATTACAGACTGGGGCGGAAATGACGGCTTTACACTGGGGAAAGGTACGGATATTGAAATGCCCAACTTAAGCAAGAACAACCAGGCAAGCACGGACGCGCAGGTGGAAGCAGGCAATTTGACGCAGGCGGAAGCGGACGCACTCGTGGATCAGGCGGTTGGCCGTATCTTGCGCGCGTATGGAACAGGCGGCTATTTGACGCTGGTAGAAGTAGATGAGAACGGATATGCGAAAGAAGAAGCAGGCCGCACGGAAGTGATTGCGCCGGGAACCAATAACGATACGCTGGCAAGCCTGTATGAAGCAAGCAATGCCGCAGTGCAGGAAGTTGCGGAACAGGGCGGCGTTTTACTGAAAAATGAGAATCATACCCTTCCGTTGGATACAACAGGAGATAAGAGCGTTGCTGTGATTGGTGTTAACGGCATGACGCTGATACCGGGGATTGGCGGCGAACGTTCTTACGGCGCAATTAGAGCCATGACAAGTCCTTATGAGGCTTTATGCGATATTTTAGGCGCGAATAAAGTGGAAGGCGAAGCATACAACGATTTGCAGGGGACGATTATCCCAAATGAATATCTCTATACGACAAAGGACGGAGATGCGCACGGCGCAAACCGTACGTATGGCACCGGCCAGTCCAAAGAGTCCGGCGATGTAGTGCAGGGACAGTTTGTCAGCAACAGCGTTCCGGAAAAAGCAATGGACGGACATGAAATTGGCGAGTTCTGTCAGGTTGATGACGTGATTGATTTTAATACGGGTACGAAAACCTACTTAAACGGGGACAATGGAAATGCATTTGATTATACAACCAATCCGGCTTATACCTGGACGACTTATCTGGAAGCGCCGGAAGACGGACAATATAACATTATTTTCCAAAGCATGGGCGCACGCGCAGCCATGACTGTCAACGAAGAGACCGATGAAATCGGCGAGGATGGAAAGCCGGTATTAAAACAATTGGGTTCCGCATCCGGTGCGAGCGCCAATCAGGGAACACAGTATTATAGCGGCGTGATCCCGTCAGAAACCGGAGAAAACCTTTCCACGGTATCGGTTCAATTGGAAAAGGGCAAACGATATAAAATCGCTATTGCATCTATGAATGCCGAAGCGGTTGGTCAAAGCCAGGGGCCGTTTGGCGGTGGAACGCAGGTGATGAAGCAGATTGCAGGCAAAGATATGCAGGTTGGCCTTGCCTGGGTGACGCCATCCCAGAAACAGGCGAATATTGACCGTGCAATTCAGGCGGCAAAAGACAACGATACGGCCGTGATCTTTGCTTATACGCAGGTTAGCGATCCGAAGGGTGACGACAGGACGGCTGTAACGTTAAAATTAAATGATTATCAGCAGAAGATGATTCAGGATGTGGCAAAGGCGGCGCATGACGCGGGCAACCGGGCAGTTGTTGTGTTAAATAATGACGCGGCAGTTGTTATGGAAGATTGGATTGACGATGTAGACGCTATTTTGGAAATGTATTATCCGGGACAGCGCGGCGGCGTGGCAACAGCGAATCTTTTAACTGGTAAAGTAAATCCAAGCGGAAAACTGGCTTATACGATTCCGAAAAAGAATACCGATACATTGATTACCTATTCAGACGAATTATGGTCTAAATTTGAAGCGGAAGATAACTGGAAGGGCGATAGCGATCAGAATCCGCCAGGCGGTTCGGAAGGTCCTGGAGGTATGCCGGGATTTGGCGGAGGAAAGCCGAACACCACCTATTTTGTTGAAGGCATCAATACAGGATACCGCTGGTATGATGAAAACGGCGTTGAGCCGCAATATGATTTTGGGTATGGTCTGTCCTATACGACATTTGCTTATAGCGATATGGCAGTTACAGAGAATCGTATCAATGGAGAAACAGCAGGGTATGACGTAACGTTTTCCGTAACGAATACAGGGAATGTGGCAGGCAGCGAAGTGGCTCAGGTATATCTTGGAGAAGCAAAGGTTCCGGCTAAAATCCAGTCATCGAAGTATCAGCTTGCAGGTTATGAAAAAGTAAAAGATTTGCAGCCAGGCGAGACCAGGAAGGTTTCCATTCATGTGACGGAACGGTCATTATCCTATTGGAATTCCAATCAGTCAGAGCTCAATAAAAACAGCGATGGCACAAAGGATAAATGGACCGTAGCGACAGGCGCAAGGACAATTTATGTCGGCGCGGCTTCGGATGACCTGAAATTACAGGCAAATGTCAACGTAAAAGAAACAGATCCACTGGCAGAAGCTACTGAAGCGTTAAATCAGGCAAAACAGCAGCTTGCGGCAGCGCAGCAGGCATTGGCAGCGGCGCAGCAGGCAAATGGAGCGTCCCAGGCGGAACTCGCTCAGCTTCGGGCAGATGTAGCGGCGGCACAGGCGGCGCTTGCTCAGGCAAAACAAGAAGCGGAGAACGCTAAAAATCAGGCGCAAAAGGTGACGATTGTGACCGATAAGAAGAGCTATACCGTCAAGAAAGGCAAATCTGTAAAAATTACGGCAGTAGCGTCTAACGGCAAAAAGGTTTCGTTTACCTCTAAGAATAAAAAGGTGGCAAAAGTCACGAAACAAGGTAAGGTTACCGGATTGAAAAAAGGCACGGCCAAGATTGTGATCAAGGCTGGAAGTGCGAAAAAGACTGTAAAAGTCAAAGTAAAATAAATTAGGTTTCCCTTCTTTTATAACAATATAATAGATCCCGCATCGGCGTAGAAAATTGAGCCGATGCGGGATTTTTTTATTTTATAGGAAAGATCTTTCTGCTATGAAGTGTGAAAGTATCTGACTTTCCTATGAAACAAAAACCCTCCAGGAGGATACGCACTGAGCGAACACTTTTTTTATTAAAAAGTGCATAAAATTTCATTCTATTTTTTGTTAGTTGTGTCTAATGACATAAAAATTACTATATTATAAAATGACAATAGATGTTTGTGCGCATTTATGCACATGGAAATATAAAGTATGGCCAATTAAGACAAGAAAGGAGGTCGCAGTATCAGGTTGCGCGTCAGCAAATATTTTCAAAGCATCCAAGTGGAACAATGATAATGTCACAAAATCAGTTGCAAAAGGAGATAGTGAACGATGAAATGGAAAAAGATAGTATCAGGTATTCTTGCAATTTCAATGGTTGCAAGCTCGGTTGTGTATACGGCGCCGGTTACAGCAAAGGCCGAACCAAAACAATCAGGCTCCAACACGCTTTCTGACTATACAGACCCGTGGGGAAACGCTTCGATTCCGACGCTTACTTCAAAAACAAGCAATAATGTGGACAGTGAGAAATTTACGCATCAGGAGTGGACAGGGAAAACATATACAGATCCAAGCGGCGCTTCAGTGAAAGCGGCGGATGTTTATGGGATCAACCGTGAGGAAGCCAGTATGTTTGCGACCACGAGCGTTGTTTATGATACAGTAAATAATGCGATTACAGGCGCTAAGGATTATAATAAGGATGCTTCGAAATATGTACAGTTTTTGACAGGCGAAAATGCGGCGGATTGGTCGTTAGTCGTTTTGCAGAATCAGGAAGAGGCGTTTGGGGAGAAATATGAGGATTTTTATACGGCGGCTTATACTCCGGATACGGAGGATAACTGGAAATCCAACTTGACGCTGCCATGCAGCTGGACGCGTCAGGGATTTGATTTTTCAATTTATACGAATACACAGATGCCGTGGCAGAGCGCATATGACACATCGGTCAGTTGCCCGCAGGCACCGGTCAATTACAATCCGGTGGGTCTATATCGCAAGACATTCGATGTAAGCGATGATTTAAAGAGCACGGGCGGAAGAGTCTATCTTTCGTTCCAGGGCGTGGAATCCGCTTATTATGTCTATGTTAATGGCAAAGAGGTGGGTTATTGCGAGGACAGCTACAGTCCTCACAGCTTTGACGTTACGGATTATCTGACCGCGAATGGAAAGGGCAATCTGCTGGCGGTCAAGGTACATAAGTTCTGCGATGGGACATGGATGGAAGATCAGGATATGTATTATGACGGCGGTATTTTCCGTGACGTTTATCTGTATTCCGCGCCGTTAGTACATATCCAGGACTATACGGTGGTTACGGATCTGGATGAGAATTATGAAAACGCCAATCTAAAGCTCAGCGTGGATGTGGCCAACGCTTCGACAAGCGCAGTGGACGGATATCAGATAGACGCGCGTCTTTATGATTCGGAAGGCAATATGTTTGTCAATGGAATTACGCTGGATATGGGCGAGATTCCGGGAGCCAATGGCAATACGGACGGTAAGGCGACTAAGACAGCGGAAAAAGCGGTGACTGCGCCAAAGCTCTGGTCCGCAGAAACGCCGAATTTATATACGCTTGTCCTGTCTTTATATGATTCCAATACAAAGGCATATTTGGGAAGCGTTTCCCAGCAGCTTGGTTTCCGTGAAATTGAGTTTACCCGTTCCGCAGTGGATGCAAGCGGCAATCGTACAACGCAGGATTCGGAGTATACGCCGATTACAATTAACGGAAAACCGATTTTGTTAAAAGGAACCAACCGTCATGATACCGATCCGGTATACGGCAAATATGTTCCGGAGACGACGCAGGAAGAGGACGTTAAGCTGATGAAGCAGTTTAACTTAAATGCGATCCGTACCTCCCATTACAGCAACGATGAATATCTGTATTATCTGTGCGATAAATATGGTCTGTATATGATGGGTGAGACAAACCTGGAATCCCATGCGCTGATGAATAATGGGGATGCGCAGAAAAACTTTAAAGCTCTGGCAATGGACAGGACGATCACAACGTTTGCCCGCCTGAAAAACCGGACGGCAGTTGTGATGTGGTCAACCGGAAACGAGAACTATTATTCTAGTGATGCGACGTATGCAGACGGTATGTTTTATGATTTGATCTGGTATTTTAAGGATCATGATCTGACCAGGCCGGTGCATTGTGAAAGTTCGAACGGTAATAACGGAACCGATATGGGAAGTAATATGTATCCGTCTACCGGTACGGTATGGAGCCGTGCGGGCGCCAATATGCCCTACGTGCTCTGCGAGTATGACCATGCAATGGGGAACGCGGTCGGGAACTTAAAAGAATACTGGGATGCAATCCGCAGCTCTGACAATATGCTCGGCGGGTTTATATGGGATTGGGTCGATCAGTCAAGGCTGTTAAGTCTGGACAATCTGCCAAAATCCTACAGCATGATCGAACAAGCCGATCAGGTACCCGGTAAGGTCAGCGTAAACAGTGTGAACGAAAATCCCGGCTCAGAAGCTTTGACTGCTAAGAGCGTCAACGGGTATGCGACATTTGAAGCGGAAAGCTATAATGAGCTGCTTTCTGGCAGCGGAAAAGCCTTTACACTGGAAGTGATCTGTAAACCGAATACGGCGGAAGGAAATCAGGTATTGTTGGGCAAAGGAGATACGCAGTTTGCCTTTAAGACAAATGGCAATGGAGATTTGGAATTTTTTGCATATGACGGCAACGCTAGCAACAAGTGGAATTCCGTAACGGCGCCGCTGCCATCGGACTGGGTTGGCAAATGGCATCAGATGGCGGTAACGTATGACAAGGGCGCAATCAGCCTGTACTGCGACGGAGAACTGTTGGGATCCGGGAACGGGAATAGTACGATTTCGGCCAATGGTGTGGCGCTTGGCGTTGGCATTACAGCGGATAACAATCGAACCTTTAGCGGCGATATTTCCTTGGGACGTATTTATACCAGAGCGTTGACTAAGGAGGAATTAAAAGCGCAGAACAGCGTTTCTCCAGCGATAGGAGCGGACGACGATTCCGTATTGCTTTGGGCGGATTTTTCCCAGATTATAGCGAATGAAGCCGATCAGCCGTATGATTATTATGCGGAAGATTTTGCGCACAAACGCCTGTATGCAGAAGAAGCGAAAGGGATGTTTTATGGTTATGGCGGCGACAGCGGAGAAAAGCCAAATGATAATTCCTTCTGCGTCAACGGCTTAGTTTCTCCGGACAGAGATCCGCAGCCGGAGCTTTGGGAAGTGAAATATCAGTATCAGAGCGTTTGGTTTACGGCAGCCGAGGACGAAGTGGCGCAGGGACAGATTCATGTTTACAATGAAAATAATTTCCTGAACTTAAATGAGTTTGACGTTACCTGGACGCTTTTAGAGGACGGCAAAGAGATTGGCAGCGGGACGGTTTCCGATACCAATCTGGCAGGCAGAGAGGAAGGAACGATTGTAGTTCCGTATGCCGCGTCCATGCCGCAGGAGAAACAAGCAGGCGCAGAATACTACCTCAATCTTTCCGTAAAATTAAAAGAGGATACTTTGTGGGCGGACAAAGGCTATGAAGTGGCCTATGAGCAGTTTGCGGTTCCGGCGGAAGTAGAAAAGGCAGTCAGAGTTGCAAACGGGAATGTTATGATAGATGACAGCGGAGCCGACGCGATCGTAGTTTCCGGCAGTGATTTTAGCTTTACGCTAAACCGTGCAACAGGCGCAATCCAAAATTATACCTGGAAAGGCGAAGTGATCTTAGCCGAAGGCCCGGTTCCGAATTATTGGAGAGGACTTGTCAACAATGATAACGGCAACTATGACGGCAACTGGAAAAATGTCAATAAAGACGTGACGGCATCCGATATTCAGATCGGGCAGAATCTCGAAGGACAGACAACGATTGCGGTAAGTCTGGCGTCTCCGGCTCGTCCGGCATTGGAGCAGACGCTTGTGTATACTGTAGACGGAAGCGGCGCGGTAACCGTGCAGGCCACTGTGGACGCAACGGCTGCGGGACTGGACAGATATGTTCGTATCGGTACGGTTATGAGACTTCCGCAGGGATTTGAGAATGTAGAATGGTACGGAAACGGCCCGGTTGAGGCTATGTGGGATCGTGAGGATTTTGCAACGGTCGGGATATATCGTACAACCGTTTCCGAAATGTTTTATCCATATCTGGATACGCAGGATACCGGTACGGTAACAGGCGTAAAATATATGACGGTGACCAATCCGGCTGCCAAGGGAGCAATGGCGATTGCATCCGTAGACGGCGTGGAAGCATCGGCGCTGCACTTTGACGTCAATGATTTGGATCAGGCGCAGCATCCGTATGAACTGACCAAATTAGACGAAACGGTTCTGACGGTGAACTATCGTTCTCAGGGTACTGGAAATGCAAGCTGCGGGCAGGATACGCTTGCGGCATACCAGCTGCCCAACAATCAGGCTTATACGTATGCGTATACGATGATTCCTTATACGACGGCCGATGCGGACGTGATGGACGTGACCCGCGCTTACCGGACGCCAACCGATGCAACTGTTTCGGAGCTCGTCGGGAAAATTGACGCGATTACCTTGAATAATTGTACGAAATACAGTTTGGAAGAGCTGCAGGCGATCGTAGATGCTTATACGAATTTATCCGAAGCCGCACAGGCTCAGGTGACCAAGGAGCGTTTTGAGAAGCTTCAGGAAGCAGTGGACCTGGTGACGACGCTCAAAGGCACAGACAGCGTAGAGGATCAGAGCAAAAATAAATTTAACGTACCTATTGGCGAGACGTCGTCTCTGGTGATACAGGATAACGCTACGGCATTCAAAGGCCATGCCGATGTAAGCGGGGACGGCGCGACGGATAAAATGAGCAGTATCATCGGCGGCACAAATCCATTTACGATTGAAGCAGTCGTCAATCCAAACGGATATGGCGTAGAAGGAAGCGATTATAATATGATTGCCTCGAAAGGCGACGGTTGTATGGCGTTTCGTATTTCAGAAAAGGCGGTTTATTGCTTTGTGCGGGACAATGAAGACTGGCAGGTTGCCAAGATCCCATTGACCAACGAACAGTTGAATTCCAAACTGCACGTGGCGGGGATTTATGACGGAAGCAGTATCAGCGTGTACCTGGAAGGCGCAGAACGGGTAAATTCTGATACAAAATCTGCGGGTGCGATCCAAGCGTCCGAATATCCGCTTGGCGTCGGTTATTGTCCGGAGACAAACCGTGGTTCGCAAGCAAGTATTTACAGCTTGCGTTTGTATTCCAGGGCGTTGACCAGGGAAGAGCTGGACGCAGGAATGGATCAGACAGACGAGAGCGTAGAGCTGTGGTATGATTTTGACGGATTGACGGATTTCACCTTACAGGGCGTACGTTCTTATACGCCATCTTTGGAATTGTTAGAAGGCGGCAGCGCGCAGATACAGGCGGGGACGGTTCCGTTCTATGCTGTAGGAGAGATGAGCTACGAATCCAGCGCGCCAGATATTGCGGCAGTCGATGCAACGACTGGAATGGTGACGGCAAAGGCAGTAGGCGATGCGGTGATTACGGCAGCCTGCGGCGATTACAATACGGAAATACCGGTTCGCGTCATTGCAGACGAAGATCAAAAAGCAGACGCACAACAGCGGGCAGAGCTTCAGAATGCAATAAACGGCAGGAAAGCCGAAATTGCAGGTGAAAATGCAGACCGTTATACGGCGGATTCTGTACAAGAGCTGAAACAAGCAATTGAAGATGCGGAGGAAGTTTTGGCCAATGCAAACGCTACGAAAAAAGAAGTTTTAGGGGCAAAAGCTGACTTAGAGGCTGTGAAGCTGGTAGAAAAACAGCCGGATGACAATCAGGATCCGGATCGAGAAGCGGCAAAAGAGGCGTTACAGCAGGCTTTAAATACGGCCGCAGCAGTATACGGCCAGGGTCAGGGAAAATATACGACGGCAACCTGGACAAATTTTGTCAATGCTTATACGGCGGCGCAGGCAGGCCTGGGAACGGCGGATACAGAAGAATTAAAGAGATTATTGACCAATCTGACGCAGGCGCAGGGAGCTTTAAAAATCGAGGAACCGGGTCAGGATACGCAAAATCCAGGACAGAATACGCAAACGCCTGGACAAAATACGCAAACGCCGAATCAAGAGGTGAAGACAACGGTTACTTTAGGCAATATTCAATACAAAATTCTGAATGCATCCAAGAAAACAGCCGTTGCAGTAAAAGGCACGAATAAGGCGAAAGCAACGAGTCTGACCATTCGCGCAACCGTTAAGATCAACGGCGTGAATTATAAGGTCGTTGAGATCAAACAGAATGCGTTTAAATCGTTCAAGAAGTTGACAAAAGTGACGATTGGCAAAAACGTTGCCAAGATTGGCAAGAATGCATTTTATAATTGTAAGAAATTGAAATCTGTCATTGTAAAAGGTACGAAGCTGTCCAGCATACAGACGAAAGCGTTTCGTAAGACGGCTTCTAAGATGACGGTCACAGTGCCAAAGAAATTGAGCGCAAAACAGCGTACGGCGCTGATCAATAAGATGAAAAAAGCTGGCATAACGAAAAAAATAACGGTAAAACGTAAATAGTTTATGACAGGGTAAATGCAACGAGGGCAACGGCGCAAGCTGTTGCCCTCGTTGTATGCCTTTTGTTAGGCGGCAATAAAATTTTCCATGTCTATACACATCAAATGCAAACAATGTTATAATGATATATAAATAACGATCCAAAGGGACGATATACCTATGCATGATTCAGAAAGAAAAGAACAGACAGAATACGAAAGCAAACAGGCGACACAGCGCGCTGTGCGCCGAAGGTTCCTAAGACAGCAGACAGCCTTTCAAGCAGTGTTTGCTCTGGCCTGTATCGCCATTTTATCCGTGGCGACCTGTCAGGTGATCCGTTTTATTAAAAGCCGGGAAACCAAACCTGTTGTAGAGGAAGTTCCAATCCCCCAAAAAATCGTATTGTTTCCGCCAGAGTATGATGTGCAGCTTTTGAGCGTCAATGCATATTCCAGGCCGGGAGAGCCTTTAGAACGGGTCAATGGGGTAGTGGTTCATTATACGGCAAATCCGGGTACGACGGCGCAGCAGAACAGGGATTATTTTGAAGGCTTAAGCCTTTCACAGGAGACGTATGCCAGCAGTCATTTTGTAATTGGATTAGAAGGAGAATTGATCCAATGTATTCCGAGCAGTGAGATCGCCTATGCATCCAACGAACGGAATGAGGATACGATCGCGATCGAATGCTGTATTCCGGATGAAACGGGTAAATTTACGGAGGCGACCTATCAGACGCTGGTGCATTTGACGGCATGGCTGATGGGAAATTTTGATTTGGAGATCGACGATGTGATCCGCCATTATGACGTAACCGGAAAAAATTGCCCCAAATATTTCGTCGAATATCCGTCCGCCTGGATTACGTTTCAAAGCGATGTCTGCAATTATATTGAAACGTATGGGACGGTAGAAACGGAAGGTACGGAAATTGGCTTGCCAAATGAAGGGGAATCAAGTACAATAAATGCCAATTAAAGGGCGTAAAAGGGGAGTCTATGATAAAACAATATATCAACCAGATCAAACAACAAGAGGATTTGCGTAATGCGTTAAGCAGGCTTCGGGCGGAAATCAAACAGGAGGAGCAGCTTTTGTATGCCAAAGAGCTAATCGGGGACGGGGATATTTTGGAGCCGCTCCTTAGATCCGAGGATCCCAAGGTACGTAAAAATACGGCGGCGTTAATCGGAGATTTAGCGATTGGAGAAGCTGCGGAAGCGTTGTATTTGGCGTATGAAAGGGAAGAGACGCTGTTTGTCCGCGGTACGCTTTTGCAGGCGCTTTTAAAAGCGGATCCGACTCCCTATTTGGATCGATTGCAGAAACGATATGATTGGCTGCGCGCCCAGGAAGTGGCGGAACGGGATAAAAAGCATATTACAGAGGAACTTCACGCTCTCGAAAAAATTTTGCGCCGGACAGAAGGCGGCGTAAGCCATACGTTTTGCGGATGGAGCCAAAAGCTTCCGGCGCTTTTGACCGTTGACGCGGGACATGGCAGTTTAACGGCCGGAAAGCTTCCCGCGGCCAAAACCAAGATTACTTCCGTCGGCGTCTGGTCTGTCACGGAACGGTTGGCGGAGGTGGTGAAAATCCGGACATTTCGGGAGCTTCTGTTTCCGATTCGGCTGGATCCGGAAGTAAAGCTTGCGGACGATCCGCAGGCATTGGGCGAGACTGTGGCCGCTTCCAAGCTGCTGCCGATGTTAAAACGCTGTCACAAGGAGGGGGCGCCATTTTATTTTCGGCTTGAGATAAAAGGCGGCGTTTCCTTGGAAGAACGCA
>CAOJLW010000026.1 GCA_948438565.1 uncultured Lachnospiraceae bacterium
CAAAGATCTTGATAGACCGTCAACGGCAGCGCCGCCGAAATTTCTTCGCCGTTTACCGTAACAACCGCTTCCGTTTCTCCCTGTCCGATAAATTGCAGCGTCCCGTTGTTATATTTTGCCACATTGCTGTTTCCTGTGCCGTAGCTTAATTCGCTGACCCCATTCATCGGCGCGGTCTTAATCAACGGCACGACGTCGTAAGCGATTACGCCGTCCAGCGCGCTGTCTGCAAAGCGCAGTTTTTGCACCGGCGCATTATCCGGTTTATAGTCAAACGTAACATCTGAAAGGACAATGTCCCCGGCTAACGAAAGCTTTAAATAATTTCTGCCATCCGTTGTACACGGAATGCTGTATATGGTTTTTGTATATCCTGCCGCGTCCGTATCCTGCGTTTCCGCCGTTACCGTGGCATCGGCAAACGTATCTCCATCCTCTGAAGCCGACGCCAGCAGCGCGCCGTCGCCCTTTACATAAGCCGTCACCTGAACATCCTGAATATTCGTCCAGCTATAGAGCAGCGCATTATCCTCGGAAAGCGCCTTGACCACATCCGTATCCCCGCCAAACGCATCTGCGCTGTTGTTGGCGATAAAGGAAACATTGCTGGTTTCATACAGTCTGCTCTCGTTGAGCAGCGTGTCTTTGATAGTCTTTCTGTCGCTGTTGCTGCGCATCGTCGCATCAAATTTTGTAAACTGGGGCGCCCAGTCTTTCGTCCGGTGCTTTTTTACCTCGACCTTTAAATAATTCGCCCCCGCATTGACCCCCGTTTCCGGCGTGGATAGGCTCTCTTTAAACCAGGCGGTTGTCGGCGTAGTTCCCAACAGGTCATACGCCTGCTGCGTCCAATTTTCCCCATCCTCAGACGTATACAGCCGGATCATGCCCAAATCTTTATCATAGCCGTAAACCTCAATTGAAAAATCCTTAAGTCCCGGCAACAGATAGCTAAATGACTGCGCGGTATTGGACGTCCGTTTGATACGGGTAATGTCGCCGTTAAAATTACTGGGATTGCCGGCGTCCAGCGCCCAGGCCGACGTATAGGAAATCATTTTGTCAAAGTTTTCAAATTCATCATGAAATACGGTCGTCCCCGGTATTGTAAACGAAGCTTCTTCGCTTGGTTCGCTTACCGCATCCCCATTTTTCGCCTGGGCCGTCAGATAATAGGTTTCGCCTGGCGTCAGACCATAAATCGTCACAATATTCTTTTTCGTTTCTACAGTCTTGGTATAATGGCCGCTCTCCGTGCCAATCTGTACCAGATAACCGTCTGCATTGGCCGATTTTTCCATCGTCACCTGCAAATCGTCCCCGTCCATAGCCACCTTTGTAATCGAAACCGGCTGAAGCTCCACTTCATCATAGGAAAACTCTGCTTTAAAGTTTTTGCCCAATGCGTTATTGACATTGACCCGCAGCTTAATGCTCGGAAACATCTGCAAAACCTCAATGCCGTCGTCCAGCTTTAAAACGCCTTTTGCCGCACGGTTTAATTCCAGATTGATATAGCCGGGATTTTCCCAGGTCGTATCCGTCACGGATAAAGACAGTCCCTTGTCGTTTTCCGTAACCATCACCGTAGCCGCGCTGTCGCAGTTCAGATAATTTTTCACCCCGCCCAAATCCAGGGAATGGTATCCGTCCTGCCAGAAATTGGCTCCCAAAATCCCCAGCGTTTTTTCATAGACTGCATGCGCCTGCTCATCCTGCTGCAAAATCTCCACATCGCTGTCCGCGGCATAGGCCTGCGTCTGCGCCGTAGATTGATCCGGCAATAATACATAGGCATACGAAGCGTCTACCGCCTTGCCGTCCTGTTCATGCTTTTGCCAAACCGTAAAATAATCGGCCTGCCGCTCGCTGGGATCGGTATTATATTCGCCCAAATCCGTCCATTTCCCTTTCCTAGTCTCGCTCTTTAACGTCAGATCCGCGCTGTTTGGAAAATAAAACCCAATATCCGACTGAGCCGTATTGCCCTGCATATGCAGCGTATGAACCCCGTCAAATTTGATTTCCTGACCGTCCATGGTCATTTCTTTTTGGGCGCCGTCAATATGATAGGTACGGTTATTTTCCTTTAACAGATAGTTCTCAAGCGTCGTTTCCACCTGTCCAGGACCGTTGATATTACTGCCCAGCGCCACGACTTCATCGTCAAACAAGAACCAGGATTTCTTGGCGGAAAGCTTGTTGGAAAACGCCATATCCATTCCGGTAACGCCGTATGTCCCGTCTGTTACGCCGCCGGTAAAGCTGCACTGGTTATATTGCACGTTCTGCCTGTTTTTATAAATAGCCGTCGCGCCCGGCAGACGATACCAGTCCATCGTCGGTTTTTGCAAGCCGTCATACCGTTCCAGATCCTCGTTATAAAGATAGGTCGCTCCATTGCCCGTATAATGACCATACCGGTTTGAATCGCCCACCTCATAGGTCTTAATCCGTCTGGAAGCCATCGAAATACCGTATGCCCATCCTCCCTTTGACTAATGCACCGTACGGGCGCCGGCATTCATCTGAAAAGTATTTCCATCAAATGTAATCGGCTCTATGCTTTCATCCGCAAGGAGATTGCTTACCTTGACCACGGTATCCAGAGGGAATTTATACCATGGCGTATCCGCGCTGTGATACATCTGATCCATCATATAGTCATTGCTAAACCACTGCTTGATCACCGATTTAAACTGATCGGCAATCTCCTTAGGCGCGGATTCCGCCAGCATCAGCATAGCGTTGGCAATTACAAGACCGCCTCTTGGCTGCGTCGTATCTGTCCTTGTTATCTCGCGTCCCCGGAACATATCCATACAAAGTCCGTCGTATACGATCGGTTCATAGGAATCGCGCACCCAGTCATAGACCAGCTCTGCGTTGCTTTGCCCCAGATCCCACTGTGTATTGGCCAGCCTATGAAACAGCAGCGCGGTATCCGTCAAACACATCAGGCCATAGCCGCCGTTATAGGGGTAAAATACGTGTTGGACAAACGTACCGTCCGTATAATATCCGTCCCCCGACGTGCTGTATTGCAGCACTTCCGGCATCGTCTTTTTGATCACCGCAAAATACGATTCGTCCTCACTTAAAATCGCGCCATACATATGCGCGCGCATACACCAGGTAGCGTTTGCACCGGTATAGCCTGACTGTTTTAAAAATTTCCTGGTGGAAGCGGCATACTTCTTGACTTCCGCTTCGTCAAACTCATCGTAAAGCAAAATCAAGGTCTCGCCAAAATAAATCGGCGCGCCCAATTCCCAGGAAAACCAGTTCCCGTATTTTACCGTGCGATCTCCGTTATAATGGTTTTCCCATGTATAGGCAATCGCGCTTTTGATATCCGCAAGCATTTCCTGATTCTGGTACAGCTCACATCCTTTCGTCTGATATGCAAGCGCCATTGCTCGGATATACTGGAATGTAAAATGAATCGAGTTGGCATTCATATAGGCATCCGAACTCCTGTGTCCAAGCGGATACTCCGCAAATATATAATCTTTGGAAGGATCAAGCGCCGGATCGAGCGTTCCGCTTTCATTTAAATAATTCCCATTCATCGCGTTGCAGACCGGAGCCTTGTTCATCTTATCCCAATATAACTGAGCAGTTTCATTGATCGAGTCAATCATCAGTTTTACGCCTGGTTCATTGGGATCGTAAACTCCTCCGACCGCCATATCAAAAAACTTCTGGCGCATAACGGCAAATTCATTGACAGATTCCTCGTCCGCCTCTTGTACCATACCGGCAACCGTCTGCGCTCTGACATTTGGCATTCCGCCAAATGCGGTTGCAAGGGTTACGACAAAACTTAAGGAAGCCGCCAGTATTCTGGTAATGTTCTTTTTTCTCATGGATACCCCTCTCCTTTTTCATGTTGTAGTCTGCCTGCCGCAAAATATACAATTTCATTATTGTTTCTGTATAAAAACGGACAGTTTTAATGAAAAATTATTATATATATAATTTTACCATTATATAATTTATGAAAAAACGGGGGATTTTTTTGATTATGACGGGCATTTTTATGTATTTTCACCATTTTGGACTAACATTTCTATATATGAATAAAGAAAGAAAACAGCAGTCCTATTAGCAAAACGCGTTCATAAATTGTTTACAAACTACTCATAGACTTTTCTTATTATGTAAATATGACTGACATAAATCCAAAGTATACTAACACTATCAACAAAACACAGATAACCAGTGAGTTGCTTCATTTTAATTAAATCTTTTTCATATGTAAAAAGCCGATGTCTACACATCGGCTTCCTCTTTTTAAGAGTCATCTTTTATGGTTCAAATCCTTCTTTCCCAAACCGGATATTCAAATATTTCAGATAGGCGGCAAATGCGGACGGCATCGGATAGTTCTCCCGAAAATCGGACGTTTCCGCAAACAGCAGATCCGACTCTCCGTCGCCAAGCGCCTCCACCCGGACTAAATATCCTTTCATACGCCATTCCACATGAGAAAAAATATGCTTCGCATCCGACAACGGCTCTATGCGCAACGGATTTAAACGCATCCCTCTGACATAAGATACCGCTTCCTTTGCCTGCATATGCCCTACTTCATTCGGAAACTCATACATACCTGCCAACAGACCCTGCTTGGGCCGCCTGCGCAGCGCTACCCTCTCCCCGTCCCGAATCACCAAAACCGTCCTCTCTTCAATCCGGCGCTTGGTGGGTTTACTTTTAACCGGAAGCGAAGCCGTAAGTTGATCCCGTTTCGCTATGCAGAGCTTTTCCCATGGACATACGCCGCACTTTGGCTCGCCGTTTGGCGCACAGACGATGGCGCCAAGCTCCATCAGCGCCTGATTAAACGCGCCCGCCCTTTCCTTTGGCATCACTTTTTTTAACTGCGCCTGCATATTGGCTCGAACAGACTGCTTCATAATATCGCGGCTATCGCCAGCCACTCTGGAAAGTATCCGCAGCACATTTCCGTCCACGGCCGGCGTCGTCTTACCATAGGCAATGGACGCAATCGCCCCCGCCGTATAATGTCCAATCCCTTTGAGCTTTAACAGAGCCTCATAATCGTCTGGTATGACGCCCCCATGGTTTTCTACAATCTGCCTGGCCGCCGTCTGCATATTCCGCACCCGGTTATAATACCCAAGACCCTCCCATAATTTTAAAAGCTGTTTTTCGTCACATACGGCCAACGCCGCCACGTCCGGCAGCGCTTTGACAAACCGTTCAAAATAGGGTTTCACGGCTTCCACCCGTGTCTGCTGCAACATAATTTCCGATACCCAGACCCGGTAAGGCGTCACCTCCTCCCGCCAGGGTAATATTCTGGCATGGCCCAAAAACCACTGCAGCAGAGGTTCGACCAAATCCTGCAACGCAAATTCTTCTATCTTCATCGTAATTTACACATCTCCTTATCCTGATATCCCATCCGCATTCCACATTTTTTTACCGTTGTTTCCTCTCAAACATTGGCCTTTTTCTTCGGCACAAAAAACGCCGACATATCTACGTGTTCCAGCGTGAGCAATTGTACCTTTTTCTCCATCCCGCCCGCATATCCTGTCAGACTCCCGTTTGTCCCGACCACCCTGTGACATGGAATAATGATAGCAATCGCATTATGGCCGACTGCGCCGCCCACTGCCTGTGAAGACATTTTTGCAAGTCCCTTCTGTTTTGCAATGTGATTTGCAATCTCGCCATAGGTCATCGTCTGTCCAAACGGAATCGTAAGCAGGATCTGCCATACAGCTTTTCGGAATGGGGTAGTCTCCAATTTAAGCGGCGGCGTAAATCCTGGATCATGGCCGCCAAAATAAATATCCAGCCATCTTCTCGTCTCTTTAAAAACAGGCAAAGCCTTTTCTTTATATTCTCCTGACAGCGTATCGCCAAAATATTTCTGACCTTCAAACCATAAGCCTGTCATTTCGCTGCCGTTACTCGCAATTGTCATGCCGCCCAAAGGCGAATCATAATGATCGATATAGAGCATATCTTTTTCCTCTCTATCTGCGTTCCAGTCTATAGAAGGCGCCAACGTTATTATTTTACCACATCTTTTACATAAAAAACAGCGTTAAAGCTATAACCGATTTAGCGCTGTTAAATTCGTAAACTTATTTTTTTACCTCGACTCGCTGAGGATATGATATAATGATAAAAAGGATATTGAGGGAGGAACTATGATCGAATTAAAAGGCAACTATAACGAAGCCAAGATTTTTACGGATATTGTAGACGAGACGTCTATTTCACAAATACTCCTGCTGCTCAACCAGGAATTTGCAGCGGGCAGTAAAATCCGACTGATGCCGGATGTCCATGCCGGCGCCGGCTGTACCATTGGGACGACAATGACGATTACCGATAAAGCAGTTCCCAATCTGGTAGGCGTGGATATCGGCTGTGGGATGGAAACGATCCGGTTAAAAGAAAAACATATCGAACTGCAAAAACTGGATAAGCTGATTTATCAAAAAATTCCGTCCGGGTTTCAAATACGGGAACAAACGCATCGGTATTTTCAGGAAATCAATCTGGAAGATTTATATTGCTACCGCTATATCAATCCGCACAGAGCCGAAAAAAGCTTGGGAACCCTGGGCGGGGGCAATCATTTCATAGAAGCCAATCGGGATGAAAACGGAAATCTTTATATTGTCGTACATTCCGGCAGCCGCCATTTGGGATTAGAGGTGGCCAATTATTATCAGCAAGAAGGCTATCAGGCTTTAAACGGATCTTCCAAGCAAGATATCGAAGCTCTGATTTTAGACTTAAAATCACAGGGGCGGGAACGTGAAATCCAAAAAAGCATTACGGCATTGAAACAAACAACGCGAACCAACATTCCAAAGCAGCTGGCCTATGTATCCGGCGAGCTGTTTGAGCAGTATATCCATGATATGAAAATTGTGCAATCTTATGCCCAGCTGAACCGAAAAGCTATGATGGATGAAATTGTCAAAGGCATGAAACTGCATATTGTCGAGCAATTTACCACGATTCACAATTATATAGATACCGACGCTATGATCTTAAGAAAAGGCGCGGTATCCGCCAAACAGGGGGAAAAAATACTAATCCCTATCAATATGCGGGACGGATCCCTGATTTGCATCGGCAAAGGCAACGACGACTGGAACCAATCGGCGCCGCATGGAGCGGGAAGGCTGATGAGCCGTTCAGCCGCCAAGCAGTCCTTTACCGTCTCCGAGTTTAAACGCCAGATGCAAGGCGTCTATACGACCTCTGTCAATCAGGATACGTTAGACGAATGTCCGATGGCCTATAAGGGGATGGAGGACATTGTCAATCATATTGGGGATACGGCTGACATTGTCCAGATCATAAAACCGATTTATAATTTTAAGGCTGGTGGAGAATAAAAGATTTTCACTGGATGATCAGAATACAAAAAAGTGTATAGCGGCAAGGTCTTTCCTATGAAAGAAAAACAGGGGCGGCCACAGGATCTGAAACATCCGATCCCGTTTTGACCGCCCCAAAAGGTTTGCTTTCTGCTTTGGAGTCTTAGAACTTCCCAGCCTTATGCGCTTCTTCGACGGAAACTGCAACTGCAACCGTCGCGCCTACCATAGGATTGTTGCCCATTCCGATAAGACCCATCATTTCTACATGAGCCGGAACGGAAGAAGAGCCTGCGAACTGCGCGTCGGAATGCATACGTCCCATCGTATCGGTCATACCATAGGAAGCCGGGCCTGCAGCCATATTGTCCGGATGAAGGGTACGTCCCGTACCGCCGCCGGAAGCTACGGAGAAGTAATTCTTGCCCTGCTCTACACATTCTTTTTTGTAGGTGCCTGCAACCGGATGCTGGAAACGCGTCGGGTTGGTCGAGTTACCCGTAATGGAAACGCCGACATGCTCATGATGCATAATGGCAACGCCTTCCTGTACGTCGTCGGCGCCATAGCATTTTACAGTGGCGCGAAGTCCGTCTGAGTATGGTTTTTCATAGACAACATTTAATGTGGCTTCTTTATAGTCATACTGCGTCTCTACGAAAGTAAAGCCGTTGATACGGGAGATAATCTGCGCAGCGTCTTTACCAAGGCCGTTTAAGATAACGCGCAACGGTTTCTGACGCACTTTGTTGGCTTTTTCCGCAATGCCGATAGCGCCTTCCGCAGCCGCAAACGATTCATGCCCTGCCAAAAAGCAGAAGCATTCCGTCTCTTCCTGTAACAGCATCTTGCCAAGGTTGCCATGTCCCAAGCCTACTTTTCTGTGATCGGCAACGGAACCCGGAATACAGAATGCCTGAAGGCCTTCGCCGATGGCAGCGGCAGCGTCGGCTGCTTTGGCAGCGCCTTTTTTGATTGCAATGGCAGCGCCGACTATGTATGCCCAGCAAGCGTTTTCAAAACAGATCGGCTGGATCTTTTTTACCTGATCGTATACGTCAAGTCCAGCGTCTTTCGTGATTTTCTCAGCTTCTTCAATGGAGCTGATACCATAGCTGTTTAATACAGCGTTAATCTGGTCGATTCTTCTTTCATATGATTCAAATAAAGCCATTATCTTCGTCTCTCCTTTCTCTATTCTGCCCGTGGGTCAATAATTTTAACAGCGTCTGCTACACGGCCATACTGTCCTTTTGCTTTTTCCCAGGCTGTGTTCGGATCATCGCCTTTTTTGATGAAATCCGTCATTTTTCCAAGAGAAACAAACTGATATCCGATTACTTCATTGTCAGCGTCAAGAGCGATGCCGGTTACATACCCTTCTGCCATCTCCAGGTAACGAACTCCTTTTTCTTTGGTGGCATACATCGTGCCAACCTGAGAACGGAGACCTTTTCCAAGATCCTCAAGGCCGGCGCCGACTGCAAGTCCGTCATCGGAAAATGCGCTCTGCGTACGTCCATAGACGATCTGTAAAAACAGCTCTCTCATGGCTGTGTTAATTGCATCACAAACCAAATCCGTATTTAATGCTTCGAGAATGGTCTTGCCCTGTAAAATCTCCGCCGCCATTGCCGCTGAGTGAGTCATGCCGGAGCATCCAATCGTTTCCACCAACGCTTCTTCGATCACACCGTTTTTCACATTCAGTGACAGCTTACAGGCTCCCTGCTGCGGCGCGCACCAGCCAATACCGTGCGTAAAGCCTGAAATATCTTCGATTTTTTTAGAATGGACCCATTTTCCTTCTTCTGGGATAGGGGCAGGTTCATGTTTTGCGCCTTTTGCAACCGGGCACATATTTTCGACTTCCTTCGTGTAAATCATTAATAAAGACTCCTTTCAACCTTTTTTATAGATATGCAGATAATGACATATTCTGCACGCTGCCTTAATTCTCGCATATTTTTTTTGATTCGTAAAGTACTTTTGGAAATTTTGTTACTTTTCTGATTTTCCCTGAAAAAAGATTGATTTCAAGGGAAAATATGGTAAAATAAGGGTGCGTGTACAGTTAAAAAAACATGTGCATCAGCAGTAACAGCAAAACAGGGGAGGGGTTTCTGTTTTTGCGTGTAAAGACAAGCTATAATGTATAGGAGGAATCGTAAAATGGCAAAAAAATGGGTCTACCTTTTTAGCGAAGGCAATGCCAACATGAGGGAACTGCTTGGGGGAAAAGGCGCTAACCTGGCCGAGATGACGAGCCTTGGCCTTCCGGTACCGCAGGGCTTTACAATTACAACGGAAGCTTGTACGCAATACTATGAGGATGGCCGGGAAATCAACGACGAGATTCAAGGACAGATTAACGAACATATTGTCAAAATGGAAGAGATTACGGGAAAGAAATTTGGAGACAAAGAAAATCCGTTATTGGTATCGGTTCGTTCCGGCGCCAGGGCTTCTATGCCAGGCATGATGGATACGATTTTAAACCTTGGCCTCAATGAAGAAGTTGTGGATGTCATTGCCGCCAAATCCGGCAATCCCCGTTGGGCATGGGATTGTTACAGAAGGTTCATCCAGATGTATTCGGATGTTGTAATGGAAGTAGGAAAAAAATATTTCGAAGAACTGATTGATAAAATGAAAGCGGAAAAGGGCGTCACATTCGACGTAGAACTGACCGCCGAAGATTTAAAACAACTTGCCGGGCAATTTAAGGCTGAATATAAAGCCAAGATTGGCCAGGATTTTCCGGACGATCCCAAGGAACAGCTGATGGGGGCCGTAAAAGCCGTATTCCGTTCCTGGGACAACCCGCGCGCCAATGTATACCGCCGGGACAACGATATTCCCTATTCCTGGGGAACTGCCGTCAATGTACAGAGTATGGCATTTGGAAATATGGGAGATGACTGCGGCACCGGCGTTGCGTTTACCAGAGATCCGGCTACGGGCGAAAGAAAGCTGATGGGTGAATTTTTAATCAACGCCCAGGGTGAGGACGTGGTTGCAGGCGTTCGTACCCCCATGCCAATCGCCAAAATGGAAGAAGAATTTCCAGAGGCATTCGCACAGTTTCAAAACGTATGCCAGACGTTAGAAGATCATTATCGGGATATGCAGGATATGGAGTTTACGGTGGAAAATCAAAAACTCTATATGCTTCAGACGCGAAACGGCAAACGGACGGCTCAGGCAGCTTTAAAAATTGCCTGCGATCTGGTGGACGAAGGAATGCGTACGGAAGAAGAGGCAGTTGCTATGATCGATCCGCGTAATTTGGACACCTTGCTGCATCCCCAGTTTGACGCTGACGCATTAAAAGCCGCTGTCCCGGTTGGAAAAGGCTTGGGAGCTTCTCCGGGCGCCGCCTGCGGTAAAATTGTCTTTTCCGCAGAGGACGCGGAAAACTGGAATGCCAGAGGGGAAAAAGTCGTATTGGTGCGCCTTGAGACTTCCCCGGAGGACATTACCGGCATGAAAGCCGCTCAGGGAATTTTAACCGTCCGCGGCGGCATGACCAGCCATGCGGCAGTTGTGGCGCGTGGGATGGGCGCCTGCTGCGTTTCCGGTTGCGACGCCATCAGCATGGACGAAGAAAATAAAAAATTTACACTTTCCGATAAAGAATATCACGAAGGCGATCCGATTTCGATTGACGGCACCACCGGCAATATCTACGACGGGATTATCCCAACGGTAGACGCCACGATTGCAGGTGAGTTTGGCCGGATTATGGCATGGGCGGACAAATATCGCAAACTCAAGGTTCGTACCAATGCCGATACCCCGGCGGACGCCAAAAAAGCGCGCGAACTGGGCGCGGAGGGCATCGGCCTTTGCCGTACGGAGCATATGTTTTTTGAAGAGGACAGGATTGCCGCATTCCGTGAAATGATCTGTTCGGACACGGCAAAAGAAAGGGAAGCCGCCCTGGAAAAAATTCTGCCGTACCAGCAGAGTGATTTTGAAGCTCTGTATGAAGCGTTAGAAGGCAATCCGGTTACCATCCGTTTTTTGGATCCGCCTCTGCATGAGTTTGTTCCGACAGACGAGGAGGATATCAAAAAGCTGGCGGATGCGCAGGGCAAATCCCCAGAGGAGATCAAGTCCCTGATTACTTCCCTGCATGAATTTAATCCAATGATGGGACACAGAGGATGCCGTCTGGCGGTTACCTATCCGGAGATTGCGAAGATGCAGACAAAAGCTGTGATCCGCGCCGCGATCAATGTCCAGAAAGCGCATACCGACTGGAATGTCAAACCGGAAATTATGATTCCGTTGATCAGCGAGATCAAAGAGCTGGAATTTGTCAAAAAAGTCGTGGTCGAAACTGCGGATGCGGAAATTACTGCCGCGGACATCGATCTCGTATATGAAGTCGGCACGATGATTGAGATTCCACGTGCGGCTCTGACCGCTGATGAAATCGCAAAACAAGCGGATTTCTTCTGTTTTGGAACAAATGATTTGACGCAGATGACGTTTGGCTTCTCCCGCGACGATGCAGGCAAATTCCTGGGAGCTTACTATGACACCAAGATTTTGGAAAATGATCCGTTTACAAAACTGGATCAAACAGGCGTCGGCAAATTGATGGAGCTGGCGATTAAGCTTAGCAAACCAGTCAATGATAAGCTCCATGTCGGCATCTGCGGCGAGCATGGCGGAGATCCTTCCTCTGTCGAGTTCTGTCATAAAATTGGTTTGGATTATGTGTCCTGTTCACCGTTCCGAGTGCCGATTGCAAGACTGGCGGCGGCTCAGGCGGCGATTAACAGCAAGTGATACACCGGATGCTAGGCTGATAGCGGTTTGTTTATTTACAGGTATCCATAAAGAGAAATCCCCTGTTACTTTTCGCATAAGTAGCAGGGGATTTTATGTGCAGTGAAATAGCTGCGTTTCGTGTCTATGGGATGTATTGAAACAAATTTGCGATTGTGTAAAAACAGCAAGGTCTTTTCTATGAAATAAAAAAATCCCCGCAGGAATTTTAAGCTGTCGGCCGGACAAGCTTTCCGCGGGGCGCTTTTGTGCTCTGATTATGCGCAATCTCCCATAACAAAATATATAAATTTGTAAAAATCGCCGGTATCGGTCAGTTGAATCTCTACCTCGTGGTTTTTTTCTGTTTCCTGTTGCAACAAATGAAGCGCAGACCTGTCATTTTTCAGGTTATGCACGGACTGATCCGACGCACACAAGAGCACCTTTCCATTGCTTTCTTCGATCAATTTTGTAAGTTTTTCGACATCTGGATTCTGAAACATTTTCACTTTTAACATTCTTTTTTCCTCCTCTTCTCTTTACAAGCAAGAGGATACAGCCAAATAGCTCTTGAAACAATTCCATTCCAGACATATAATATAACAAAACCGACAAATTGAAAGGAGAACCCTATGAGACTGCAAGACTGTGGATTCATATTAAATCAGGCGTCTAAAGAGCTTCGGCCGCATGGAACGATAGAATTTCCCTGCGCCGGATATTCCTCCCATCATACCAACCGATCCAAAAATGTCATACCCTGGCACTGGCATGAAGAGCTGGAAATCATATCGATTGTAAGCGGAAAATTAAAAGTAAAAGTACCATCCAAATCGTTTATTCTGGAACAAGGAGATTGTATCGTCATCAATTCCAACATTCTTCACTTTGCCGCTGCGGAAGGGGACTGCCGATTACATTCCCTTGTTTTTGCTCCGTCGCTGATTGGCGGCAACGATAACTCGGTCTTTGCCAAAAAATATATGCTTCCGCTTTTATCCTGTCATTCCTTTACCGGTTATTATATCTCCTGCAAAGAAGAGGAACAAATTGTATGCTGGTTTCAGGAAGCTTTTACATCTATGTTACAGAACACACAGGGTTTTGAATTTATTGTCCGAGGATGCCTTTCACGCATCTGTCTTTTCCTGTATGGAATATTTGAACAGGAATTGGGCATTCAGGATATCGCTATGAATCAGGATCATCTTCGTATCAAAAAAATGCTTGCCTATATCCACGAACACTTTTCTGAAAATATATCTTTGGGGGATATTGCCAAAGCCGCGGATATCGGAGAACGGGAATGTCTGCGTTGTTTTCAAAAAACAATCCAGCTTTCCCCAATCCAATATTTGTTAAAATATCGTATTATGCAGGGCGCCAAAATGCTGTTAAATAATCCGGCAGACGGCGTGGCGGAAATCGCCGGCTTTTGCGGATTCGACAGTCCCAGCTATTTTTCTAAAATGTTTGGCCGTTTTTACGGCTGTACGCCGCGCAGCTACAAAAAATTAAATGCGGAGGTTTAACGCCCCCGCATTATTTCAATCCTGCTTCGGCGCGCCAACCTCGATCAGATTTCCATCCGGATCATAAAACCGAATGGCGCATCGTCCCCAATCGTGCGCCATGCATGGATTTACATATTGAATTTTCCTGTTATAATGTTCCAGTTTTTTGACAAATGCCTGCATATCTGTTTCTTCAAAATATAGCGCGCTGGCATTGTTTTCCGGAATAATATCCTTACCCAAAAAATTGTTCCATACATTCCTATCCTGCAACACAAGACCCTCGGTTAAGATAACGTTTCCTTCTTGATACAGAATCACATCCAGGCCAAACAATTCTTTATAAAACGCAATGGATGTTTCCATATCGTTGACGGTAATCAAAATATTTTTTAATTTCATCAGAATCTCCTTTCGGTTTGTATGATATCCAAATATATCATATTTCAAAGACTATAGCAAAAATCCGGACTTTCGTCCGGATTTTTGCATGAAGTGCACCGACTATTGAACGGTTACCCCTTTCGCCTTGCTGTACTTGGTATATGCCTTCTTACCCTCAAATACTTTGTAGG
>CAOJLW010000027.1 GCA_948438565.1 uncultured Lachnospiraceae bacterium
GAGCTTCCGGGGGCATATATCAATTTTATTTCCGCGGCTTCGGCAAATGCGGCTCTTTCTGACAGAGGTATTGCAACGATGCCTCTGGAATTGGACTGGGGCGTTGAAGGGGAAATTTTTGAGGTGACAAGTGCGGATTTTCAGAAAAACAGTATGGAGATTTTGGGGTACAGTTATGATCATAACAAATTAAAAGGCTTACGAGATTTGTTTTTAAATGCCAGGACGCTGTATGCCTATCGGTTAAACGGTGGAGGCAGCAAGGCGGCCAATGCTTATGCCGAGGCGCGATATAGCGGTGTCCGCGGGAACGATCTGAAGATTATTATTCAGGTTAATGCGGATCATGAGGATTTGTTTGACGTAAAAACGGTATTTGGCACGGTGATTGTCGATGAACAGACGGTTGCGGAAGCATCCGGATTAACGTCTAATCCGTATGTCAGTTTTAAGACGGACGCCGTATTGACGGCAACAGCCGGGATTCCTTTGACCGGAGGCGCAAACGGCACGGTCGACGGCGCTGCTTATCAGGCTTATCTCGATAAAGTAGAGGCATATAGTTACAACACAATGGGTGTTTTGGTGACGGACGACGTTACAAAAGCTCTATTTTCCTCATTTAACAAAAGAATGCGGGATGAAATGGGCGTTAAGTTCCAGCTGGTTTTATATAAATATGCCAAGGCGGATGAAATGGGCGTTATCAGCGTGAAAAACCGTGTTTTAGATGAAAACGCAAAAGAATCGGAACTGGTATATTGGACAACCGGCGCTTCTGCCGGCTGCGCCGTCAATAAAAGCAATCAAAATAAAGTATATGACGGTGAATTTTCCGTGGATATTGATTATACGCAGGAACAGTTAAAGGAAGCGATCCGATCAGGCGAATTTGTACTGCATCAAGTCGGCTCCGATATACGTGTGCTGGAGGATATTAATACCATGGTTACGACAAGCGATACAACAGGGGATGTGTTTAAGAGTAATCAGACAATCCGCGTTATCGATCAGATTGGCAATGATCTGGCGGTGCTGTTTCAGACAAAATATCTGGGCGTTGTGCCAAACGATGCCGCCGGCAGAGTTTCTCTTTGGTCGGATATCGTCAAGCATCATGGAAGGCTTCAGGCAATTCGCGCGATAGAAGGGTTTTCCGATTCCGATGTAACTGTGGGACAGGGAAGCACGAAAAAGTCTGTCGTGGTGACGGATGCGGTGACAGTGGTCAATGCAATGGGCAAGCTTTATATGACGGTAACGGTAGAATAGGAAAGGAGCGATAAATTATGGATGAAAATCATGTTGTGATGAAGGCGAAAGACACCGTTTTTGCCGCTTTGGCGGAGTGTTTTATTACGATTGGGGAACGGCGTTATAATTTTATGCAGGCTATTAACTTAGAGGCCAAATTTGAAAAAAATAAGACGGAGGTGCCGATTCTTGGTAAGACCGGAAAAGGAAATAAGGCTTCCGGCTGGAAGGGTACGGGTTCGGCAACCTTCCATTATAATACGTCTATTTTCCGGCAGATGATGATGCAGTATAAGGACACCGGAGAAGATACCTATTTTGAGATACAGATCACCAATGAGGACAAAGGCAGCGCCGCAGGTCGTCAGACGATTATTTTGATGGATTGTAATATCGACGGCGGGATCCTGGCGAAGTTTGATGCGGACGGCGAATATCTGGATGAAGAAATGGACTTTACGTTTGAGGATTTCGTAATGCCTGAGGTATTTGCAGAACTGGAAGGGTTTTTGACAAATTAGAAAATGGCCTGGGGGCGGTAATGGCCCCCTGCCGCCTAATAAAAATGAAAGAGAGGGAAAATAATGTCTAAATTTTCGTTATTTATGAAACAGAACAAAGCCGTGAAGGCAAACGGGAAATACGCCCCGACCAAAAGCCTGACAAATGAGGACGGAAAGCCGTTGGAATGGGAATTCCGGCATATTTCCTCCAGGGAAAATGAGGATTTAAGGGAATCCTGTACCATGGAAGTGCAGGTAAAAGGGAAGCCGAATCTATTTCGGCCAAAGCTGGACGCAGCAAAGTACCTGGTAAAAATGATAGTGGCGTCCGCCGTATATCCGGATCTATACGACAAAGGACTACAGGATTCGTACGGCGTTATGACGCCGGAGGAGCTTGTCTATGCAATTGTGGACGACCCGGGCGAATATAACAGTCTGGGGGAATGGCTTCAGAAGTTTCAGGGTTTTACAAAGAGCTTTGAGGAAAAGGTGGATGAAGCAAAAAAGTGATTATGGACGGGGATGCGGAAGCAAATTATGCTTACTACGCTCTTTTAAAGCTGCGTATTCTGCCGTCCGTCTTTTTGCAGATGGACGAGCAGGAAAAAGCTTTTGTGATAGCGTCCATACAGTTAAAAATTGAGCAGGAGAAGAAAGAAGAAAGGAAGATGAAATCGTCTTCCAAAAGAAGGGGGCGGTGATGCGTATGGCGGCAGCAGCAGCGATACGATTGCAGGATCAGGTCAGCGATGTTTTATATCAAATATGCGGCGCAGTCGATCTTGCCGTAGATTCTATGCTGGATATGCAGGATGTAATGGATGCGGGTCTGGGAATGGCGTCGTTTGCAGAGGCCAGGGAGGATCTGGAAGCCATAAACAGCAGTTATATGCAGTTGTCCGGTACAGTCAATCGTATGGAAGGGCCTATGCAGAGCAACGCGGACAAACAGGCCAGGTTTAACCGGCAGCTTTTAGCCGGAGTTTCCGGTGCAGAACAGTTATTAAACGCCATTCAGAGTATAGGGTCTGCGTATGTTTCCATTCAGGGCAACGGAGAGATGGCTGTCTCTTATGCCAGTGAAGGGGCAATGATGGCGGGAGTAAGCGGTTCGCCGTTGGATGGCGTAAATGCGGATGAGGATGCAGCTGTCGGATTTGAGAGTTTGAATGCTAAAATTTCACAGATCTGGACGAAGATACAGGAGGATGCGGCGGTTGTATTTGAGCCTTTTTTACAGAGTTTGGATAGAATAGCCAATAGTCAGGGGTTTAATAATTTGGTTAATACGGCCATACAAGCCTTTTCCAGAATAGCCAACAGTGATATATTTTATAATTTTGTAAATGAAATTGAAAAAACATTAAATATATTAAATAACAGTGGCATTGTACAAGGTGTGATTAATGGAGTGGTTCTGGCATTTGGGTTGTTAATAAATATCGCAACGTTTGCATTAAATTTAATCGGGAGTGTTGCAGGCTTTGTTGCAGATAATTGGTCAATGATTTCTCCGATAATTTATGGTGTAGTTGCAGCTTTAATCGCTTATGCATTGGTTGCAGCTTATGTTGCAGTGGTTAATGGTATTTCTGCATTATCCCAAACAGTGGATGCAGCAGCAAGAACATTTGCTACAGGCGCGACGTTAGCTTATACAGTGGCACAACATGGCTTAAATGCGGCGTTGCTGGCTTGTCCGATTACTTGGATTGTATTGGGTTTTATTGCGCTTATTGTGGTAATATATGCTGTTTGTGCTGCAATTGCGGAAATGACAGGAGCAGCTGGTAGTGGACTTGGAATTATATTAGGATGTGTGTATGTAATTAATACAGCTTTTGAGAATTTGCTATTGCTTGGAAAGAATTTTGTGTATGGAATGGATAAGGCGTTGTATGCACTCAGTGTGAATTTAGAAATAGCGTTTCATAATTCAATTGAATTTATAAAATTATCATTTTACGATTTACTATCAACAGTATTGTCAATTGTGGTCGAGATATGCAAAGTATTGGATGGACTTCCATTTATTAGTTTTGATTATTCAGGTATTTTAGAAATGGCCAGAGATTTTGAAGTAAAAGCTGCGGCCCAAAATGGAATACGGGAGTATGTATCAATAATAGATGCATTTATAAATGGATGGAACACATATGAGGCATTTCCAGATGGATGGGTATCTGATGCATTTAAAGAAGGTGCAGCAAAAGGGGATGAAATTTTAAATAATTTATTTAAACCTTTTTCTGATATAGTAGGGAACAAAGAAGGAGCGAAAGCCTCATATATTTATCCTGAACAAGAGGGGAACCCAGGAGGCATGGGTTCTGATATTGGAAATAATATTAATCAAGTTGTAGCTAATACCGGTCAGACAGCAGAAAATACAGCCACAATGGCTGATGCTTTAGATATTTCCAATGAACAGTTAAAATATTTGCGGGATATAGCAGAAAGGGAAACTGTCAACCGTTTTACGACAGCCAGCATAAAAGTGGAGATGACAAATAACAATCAGATCCATTCAGATATGGATTTGGATGGGATTGTAAATGGTCTGGCAGTAGCCGTTGGAGATGCCATGTTTCAGACGGCGGAAGGCGTGCATATTTAGACATCATTCTCCCTGTGGAAACACAGGGAGAAAAAGGGTGACTTTTCTTATAATATAATATATAATATTATATATCAATTTTAAGGGGGAAGAGTATATGGGTGAATTTAAGAAATGTAAATATTGTCAAACCGATATACCCAAAAAAGCAAAGGTATGTCCAAATTGTAGGAGAACGTTGAAAAGTCATGGATGCTTGATTGCATTATTATCATTTTTTGTTTTTGTATGTATTGGAATGGCTGTAATTTCGGGAGCTTTTGGACAGAATAAATTCATGCAAAAAGCAATTTCTGGAACTTCTGATGAAAGTGAATATATTACGATGGAGGAATATAATTTAATTGACACAGGGATGTCTTATGATGAAGTGAAAGAAATTGTGGGAAGCGATGGGGAAGTTTCGTCTCAAGTTGAGTCTAATGGCATTAAAATAGTAATCATTACATGGTATGGGAACGGTCTAGCTGGCTCCAATGCAAATGTAACGTTTACAAATAATGAGGTTACAGCAAAAGCGCAGGTAGGATTACAATAGTTAAAAAAATCCATTAGGGGGTATCCGCAATGGGATGGTTAATAGCGTTTATTATTTCAGTATTGGCAACAATTGGGGGAATTATCGAATATTTGTATGGCTGACAGGACAACATAGAAATTTTAGCTCCGCTTATATTTTGTGTTGTGTTAGATCTTTTCTTTTTGAAAAATATTTTGATGCAAAATCAGGAAAAACAGAAGCAAAAAAAAGAAGAAAGCAAAAAATAAAGCAAAGAAAAAAAGAAATGGCGAAGAGAGTGATCCAAGTGATACACATAGGAGGACTTTCATTATCACCACAGACGTTTTGCAGCATAGAAATGAATGAGAATGCGTTTATAATTAGAGGAGCAGGAAATGAATTTTATTTAAATAAAGATAAAGTAACGGATATTTCTGTCAAATCGGATTTAGAAATGCAAATGCAGTATGTATCATACACGGGTGGAGCCGCAGCAGGCAGAATGACGCTCGGGTCATTGGGAGCAATGAATGGTAGGCATGAACAAAATAAAATACGTAAAAGTTATCTTGTTTTTACATATCGTAATCATAACGATATTAATTATCTTGTTTTTAGTATTATTGGTATGCCTGTGTTTAGGGCTTTAAAATGGATCAAACAATTTTATGCTCAACGGCCAGAAAATGATGCGAATTCAACAATAGAATTATAATCCTGATTTGGCAATGTTAATACAAAATAAAACTATATCAGTACCCATTTGACCATTAAGGGTAAGATACGACTCTTACAAATCATATAACAATCGTATAGATTTTGAATCATGACGTTTGAATAATCAGAGAGCTTAGCAATAGGCTCTCTTTTTATTATAAAAAAATAAAAAGGGAGGATTACAATATGCCAAATAATTTATGGCCAATAACGGCAAATCGGACAAGGGATTTTATGGCGCCGGACGGAAGGGAGGGGATTACTTATGGCGTATGAATTTTATATCGGAAACGTGCTGCTGCCGGTGGCTCCAGAGAAGCTGACAGTCAAGATCAAAAATGGCAACAAAACCTATAACATGATGAATGAAGGAGAGATCAATGTGCTAAAGACGCCTGGGTTGACCGAGATAGAATTTGAAGCGCTGCTGCCAAATGTAAGATATCCATTTGCGGTGTATCGAGACGGTTTTCAAGGGGCGCAATTTTATCTCGATGAACTGGAACGTTTAAAGGCCGAAAAACATACCTTTCAATTTATCGTATCAAGGACAAAGCCAAATGGAAACCTTTTGTTTGATACGAATATGACCTGTTCCCTAGAGGAGTATTCCATCGTCGAAGACGCCAGTGAGGATGGACAGGACGTACGGGTTTCCATATCGTTAAAGCAGTATCGGGAATATGCTGTGAAAAAATGCAAGGTAAAAACCAAAAAAAAGCTGGATATGAAAAAATTACTCAGTAAAAAAAGCTTTCATCTTCCAACCGGATCAAACGGAGAAATTCTGGTTATAAAAAGAGATGGAAAGACGGAGATGGCGCAAATTGTGATCAAAAAAGCAATAACGGTGTATAATCTGGCAAAAAAAATCTATGGAGATGGTGCATTATATACGGTAATTGCAGAGGCAAATTATAGTCCGTCAAAAAAAGAACAAGCTTCTGGAAAAAAGACGAGTATGTGGAAACGGTCAACAAAGCTGAAAAAGGGTAAAACAGCGCTAATCCCATTGACGTATTACAGTTAGGGGTGACATATGGAAACAGAATTGATCATACAAAATGGAAAACATATCTATTGTCCGGCGGTGCAGGAAGGAGTGGAATGGACTACGGAGCGCATCGGTGCGCCAGGTCAGCTTACGTTTAAGCTTTTAGAGGATAAAAAGCTTAAGATTACGGAAGGAAATGCCGTACGGTTTCGTTATAAGGGGAAAAAAGTATTTTATGGCTTTGTATTTGCCAGGAAAATAGACGGCAATGGCATGATAAGCGTAACAGCTTACGATCAGCTTCGTTATCTGAAAAATAAGGATAGCTATACGTATGCAGATAAAACGCTTACCTGGCTGGTAAAAAAGATTCTATCGGATTTTTCTTTAAAAAAAGGGGATTTGGAGGATACCAAGTATAAAATCCCATCCCGGGTTGAGGATAATCAGACATTATTTGACATCATTGCAAACGCCCAGGATATTACAATGATGAATCGTGGGAAAATGTATGTTCTTTATGATGATTTTGGGAAAGTAACGTTAAAAAGTATTGCAAAGATGAAGGTAAATATCGTCCTTGATCGGGATACCGGGCAGAGCTATGAGTATTCCTCCAGCATAGATTCCGATACGTTTAATCAGATAAAGCTCTATTATGACAATCAAGATACTGGGCAAAGGGAGATTTATATCGCCAAAAGTACAAAGGCCATCAATTCCTGGGGACTGTTACAGCATTATGAGAGTATCAAACAAGGGGAAAATGGGGTCATAAAGGCAAATATGCTGTTAGACTTGTACAATGCCCGGAAAAAAGGGTTCAGCATTAAAAATGCCATTGGGGATCACAGAGTACGGGCGGGTTCTTTAGTTGTAGTCTCAATGGATATCGATCAGAAAGAAATCCTCCAATATATGCTGGTGGAAAAATGCAAACATATCTATAAAAACAGTGAACATTGGATGGATTTGACATTACGGGGAGGAGATTTCAGTGTATGATGCAAAGGATTTGCTTAAAATTGTGAAACAGGCGGCTATGGATGCTGTTATGGCGGCCAATCCGGTTGCGATTTGTACCGGAGCGGTTGCAGGCGAAACGCCGCTTCAAATTAAATTGGGAACAAAACTGATGCTGACAGGCAGTCAGTTAGTCAAATGCAAAGGAATTGGGGAGCTGAAAAAAAAGGATCAAGTCATTCTGCTCCGGGAACAGGGCGGGCAAAAATACATTATATTGGGGGTGATTTGATGCTGCCGGAAGTGTCAATTGATTTATCAGAAGGATATGAAGTGGAAATGCAGCCTTCGTTTACCTGGAAACTGGATGATAGACAGAGACGTATCCAGGGTACGGTGGATGGAAAAGAAAGCATACGGCAGACAATCTGCTGTATTTTGAATACGGAACGATATGAGCATATAGCCTATTCCTGGGATTACGGCGTGGAGTTTGCGGAACTGTATGGGCAGCCGTTGGGGTATGCTCTGCCGGAAATAAAGCGAAGAGTGACGGAGGCTTTGCAGCAGGACGACAGGATATATGCAGTGGATGGATTTGTATTTCACATGAAGGGAAAAGGCGTTGTGGAGGCAGTATTTACGGTATGGACGAACTATGGCAGAGTTAATGTAAGTAAGGAGGTGGAATTGGGTGTTTGAAAATGTTACGTTTGAAATGGTTTTGGAACGGATGCTTAACCGTATAGACGATGTCTATGATAAAAGAGAGAGCAGTCCGATTTATGCGGCGCTTGCGCCGTCTGCACTAGAAATTACAAATATCTATGCGGCGCTTGACGATATGATGGAAGAAACATTTGCGGATACCGCTTCTCGGGAATATCTGATCCGACTTGCGGCTTCCAGGGGAATTGCTCCCTACCCGGCTGCAAAAGCAGTTGTATTGGCAAAATATATTCCGGATACGGCTGCGGTAAGCGAAGGCATGGAATTTACATCCGATGCAATGGTTTATCGAGTCATGGAAAAAACAGAGGACGGAACCTGTAAACTGGAATGCACACAACCCGGAGAAATCGGAAATGCATATCTCGGGGAAGTGATGCCGGTTGATTATGTAGAAGGATTAGAGTCGATGCAAATCGCCAAAGTCCTAATCTATGGGGAAGATGAAGAAGATACGGAAGCTTTCCGAAAACGATATATGGATTCGTTTCAGGCAAATTCGTTTGGCGGCAACCGGGCCGACTATCAGAAGAAAGCCATGGCAGTTGCGGGGGTAGGCGCGGTAAAAGTCATTCCGGTATGGAATGGGGCGGGAACCGTTAAATTGGTTATTTTGGGAGCGGATTATGGTAAAGCGTCTCATGAATTGTTACAAGAGGTTCAGGCGGTTTTTGACCCAAATCGGGATGGATTGGGCAGCGGCCTGGCTCCAATTGGTCATCGGGTCACGATAGATACGGTAACTGAAACAGAAGTCCAAATAGCGGCTGCGATTACCTTTGACGCCGGATATGAATGGAATGCCTGTAAAATCCCAATTGAATCCGCAATCAATCTCTATTTTGCCAATATCCGCAAGGAGTGGGAAAAGCGGGAGAACGCCGTTGTTCGAATCAGCAGCGTCAATATGGCAATTTTGTCTGTGGAAGGTGTTCTTGACGTGAATGGAACCCGCTTAAACGGAGCGGAAGAAAACCTGACGCTTGGCGCATATGATATCCCGGTATTTGGAGGGATTTCATATGAATAATGGTAAAAAAGAGGATATGCTGGATTATTTGCCGCCATACTTAAGACAATATCAGGAATTACAGCAAATGATTGGAACAGAGGCGACAGAGCTTGAGGATGTGGAAAAATGGCATCAGCAGTCGATTGACGACCGCTTTGTCGTGTCTTGCGGTAAAGCCGGCATAGAAAAATTTGAAAAAATGCTTGGGATTGTCCCCTATGCGGATGATTCGATGGAGACCAGGAGGTTTCGTATTTTATCGAAATGGAATACGGCGGCCTCCTATCATTATGTCTTTTTGGCGCAGCAGCTTCAGATGTTATGCGGAGAAAATGGCTATCGTTTGCGTCTGGATTTTGAACGGCAAATATTAGAGGTCAAGGTGAATCTCCTGTCTAAAAATATGGTGACCGCAGTCAAGGATATGGTGGCTGCAATCGTTCCGTGCAATATGATTACCGCCGTAAGCCTTTTATATAATACGCATAAAATGCTGGGACGGTATACGCATGGGCAGTTGTCCGGCTACACGTATAAGCAGCTTAGGGAGGATGTGATAACAGGATGGAAATAACAAAAAATATAGGATTGATAAAAGAAGGGGAAAACGAGCCTTATGACGTAAACACAGTCAATGCAAATCTGGACAAGATAGACGAAGAATTTGGCAAAATAGGCGAGATAACGCCGCAGGACATTGCAGCCTGGTATGCAGGCGGCACAGATGTGCCGGAAATACCGGAAAGCATATCCCATAAAGAAATTGATGAGATGTATGAAACGTCCTCGGACTATGGGGAAGGAGACGTGGGCATACCCAACCGTGATATTGACGGGATGTATCATGGCGTTCCGGATTATGGGGAAGGGGACGTAGGCATACCAAATCGTGAAATTGACAATCAATATGCAGAATAAAAAAGGAGGAGCGGAAAAATGGCTACAGCACAAACATTGGTAACCAAAGAGGATTTAAATTACGCGGCGCAAAAGCAAAAGGAATTATTTGCCAGAAAAGAGGATGTGCCGGAGGATTATATTGTATCGGGATCGCAGACTTCCACGTCAAGCGCAGACGGCGGGAGCAACGTTTATACATTTACAAAAAAAGACGGTAAAACGTCAACGTTTACGGTAAAGAACGGATCGAAAGGGAGCACGGGCGCGCAGGGGCCGAAAGGCGATACCGGGCCAACCGGCGCGCAGGGGCCAAAGGGTGACGCCGGAGCCACAGGCGCAAAAGGCGCGACCGGAACCCGCGGTTCCCAGATGTACTGGGGAACAGCCATCACAGGCACATTCACGACGGCGACGGTATTTAGCGGCTCCGGCATATCGAACGCGCTGGCAAACGATCTTTACCTAAATACAAGCGCCTGGAATGTCTATCAGTGTACTTTGGGTGGAGCGGCCTCTACGGCAAAATGGGTCTATAAAGGAAACATCAAAGGCCAGAGCGGCTCCACCGCCGCCACAGGCACAGCCACCGTGGCAGGTCTGACCAGACTTTATACAGGGACAGGCGCGAATACAAACGGTGCCATGACACAGAAGGCAGTCACAGATGAGCTGGAAAAATATGTAAAGACGGCAGACATCGCAGAGATCACAGAAGCCGAGATCGACGCGATGTATGCTTCTGTATAAGAGGGGGTGATGGATATGGGAAAATTTTTAGGCGAGACTGGGACGCAGTCAGTGCTTGACTTAATCAAGGCCGCGGCGTCGCGTGGGGTTTTTTATGGCGTATGCACGACAGGGGCCGGGGAGAACGTGAAAGAGATACAATGCCCAGGGTTTGCTCTTGCAGGCGGGGCGGCAATCACAATAAAATTCGATGTCGGGAACGCTGCCGATAATATGGCCTTAAATGTAAACGGCACCGGGGCGAAGCCTGTCTTTTACAAGGGGGTCCCGATCGATAAAAGCCTAATAGCGTCGGGCACGACATACGAATTCCGGTACAACGGGACACAGTATGACATGGTCGGGGATCCGGTCAAGCTATATAATTGCTTCCAGGACAAGCCAAAGCTGGACGGGGCGATGAGCGAATATGCGGTGCGCAATATATCCCCATGGACACTGTTCCAAGGGGCGCTAAAGTTCGGGCAAAAGGAGTTCCCGCTGTCGACGGATATCACCACGAACATGAAGCTCTCGAATGGGAGCTTCGCCTTGGAATGTGCGGGGTATACGGTCGAAGTTCCGGGGAGCGGGGTATTTGTTCGGGTAAGGGGGTACTACTTCGAGGCCAAGGCATTCGTGGAGGAGATTTATTTGATTGCCCCAAGGGACAGGGAGGCCGAGTTTGGCGGCCAAAAGGTCGCCATAGGGTGCGACGGGTATTTTTTTAACAACAGCTTTCAGATATACCCCAACGGCGATAAAGGCTGCGGGCATATCAGCGGGTGGTACGACGGGGGAGCGCGCAGCCTGTATATAGACATGAGCTATGCAAATGGTATTACGGTTACAAAAATAGAACTTTTATGATACGGGGGGAATTGTGGTGATTGAGGTAATTATAGATCATGCAACAGGCAAGATTGTAGGGTATAACACGGCGATCCCGGAGGACAAAGACGGCATTATCCTGGTGGACGACGGGGAGCTGCCCAGACTGGCAAATGCTGATCCCTTTGACAGGCTTTATTATGTCGGCGGGGAAATCGTGGAAAAAGAGCCGGATGAATACTACCGGAGGATGGAGGTCATCAACTGCCAGTATGCAAAGCTCCAGGAAGGGGCAAAGGATGAATATAAGCTTTTTATGGATAGCATTATAGACGGGGGAACCATCGCCGATGCGGCAGGAGCTGTGGCTGAAAAGAGGGAAGCGTTAAAAGAGGTGGAACGGCAGAGGGGCCTGCTGGTAGCGGAGCATGGGCAGAGGATAGAAGCTGCGCTGCTCAAAAAATTCGAGGAAGAGGAAGATGCCATAGAATACCCTTATTTCCTATCCATGGTAACGGTTGTGCGGGATGAAAACGATTACCTGGAGGAATGGATACGCTACCATATAGAGGAGCTTGGGTTCGACCATTTCTACATATATGACAACGAATCCGCCGTCCCTGCAAGCGAATATTTGGAAAGCGTAAATTTCCGATACCTGGATAGGGTTACGTTTATCCCATGGAAAACTAGCGAGAACACACAGCAGGATTCGCACAACGACTTTTTAAGGAGGTTCGGGAAGGAAACGAAATGGTTCCTACCGGCAGACCCGGACGAGTACGTTGTACTCAAAGGCGATGGGGCGGGGCTGAAGGAAATACTCGAACAAAATGGGCAGTATGCCATTATCGAATGCATCTGGCATTATTTTAATGCAGGCGGCCAGGAGGAAAAAACGGAAGGGACGGACATGGAAAGGTTCACGTCGGAAGTGGACTGGTGGTACGGGAAAGGCAGGGGGAAGAGGTTTGCTCAGTCCAACCGTATAAAATCAATGGTAAACCATGTCCCGCAGCCAAGGGCATATGCAAAAGTAAACAGCAACAAGGACGAGGAGTTTTTCCAGTTGAACCACTATTATACGCGTTCCTATGAAGAATGGGTTGGTAAGATGGCACGTGGCACAGTGGTTCCGTACTGCCGGAAAAGGCATTCGGAATTTTTTGAGCTGAATCCCGATATGGCATACCTAGAAACAGCCGAGGATTATGAACAGGAGTACGGCCATGCGGGCAGCCGGGAAGGCGCATAGCTACAAAACAAGCAAGGAGGGGTTGCTGCATAAGGCGGCAGAGGGCGACTATATAGTAACCATATTGTTAAAATAGAAAGGGAGGAGATATCACATGAGTAAGATACTTGGAGAAGGAGCTATTTATGCAATTCTAAGGTTGATAAAGGGCAAAAGCGACATTAGGCATACGCATAGCTTTGGCGATGTGTACGCCAACAAGGAAATTTACAGTAATGAGAGTATAAATATGGGGAGGAAGGCAGAGACAGTCGTTGGTCAGCGCAGCGTTGCGTTTGGGGATGGCGTAGAGGCTTCAGGGGACTATAGCCATGCAGAAGGATGTAATACAATAGCATCGGGTCTGGCTTCTTATGCAGAAGGGAGAGGGACAACGGCTAGCGGAAAGTATTCCCATACGAAAGGTGAAAATACGGTGGCTAATAAAAATTATGCTTATGCAGAAGGATTAGGTACTGCGGCAAGTGGTTTAGCTGCCCATGCAGAAGGGATTGGCACGAAAGCCAACTATACAGGATCACATACAGAAGGAATGAATACAATTGCCGGAGAGCTTGGCGCACATGCAGAGGGAATCAATACAGAAGCGTCCAATTATGGGTCTCATGCGTGCGGGAAGTATAATAAAGCAATGAGAGGCGGTGGTGGCCCGGATACTCAGGTTGGGGATGTGTTTGTAATTGGAAATGGTACGCGAGACACGTCAATTTCCTGTTCCAACGCCCTGCGTGTCACATATCAGGGCGAGATATTAGGCACAAAAGCCTTCCAGTCGTCCGGCGCGGATTATGCAGAATTTATTGCGCCATGGGCAGATAACAACCCGGATAGCGAGGATCGGGTCGGCTATTTTGTAACAGTCAAGGACGGTCTGCTATGCAAGGCAGGGGAGGGCGACTACATAGCCGGGGTAACGTCTGGAAACCCGTCCGTTGTAGGAAACGCGGATGAGGACTACTACTGGCGGTATGAGCGCGACGAGTTCAACCGGATTGTCATGGAGGACGTGCCAGAAACCGTGCAGGCAACGGACGAGGATGGGAATCCGCTATTTGATGCAAAGACCCATGAGCCGATTATGGAAGAAACCGGACAGATGATAAAAAATGCCCGGATGAA
>CAOJLW010000028.1 GCA_948438565.1 uncultured Lachnospiraceae bacterium
ACAGCGTTTTTTGGATGCGCAGGCAGGTCTGTTGGCGCGCGGCCTGCGGGATGGGAAACCCTGTCCGGTCTGCGGTTCTTTGCATCATCCGGTTTTGGCAAAAATCCCCGCAGACGTCCCTCAAAAGGAAGAGCTGGCTCAGGTCAAAGAGCGTTTGGAAAAAGCGCAAAAACAGGCCGAATATGTAAGCGCGCAGGCGGGGCATTTAGCAGAACAGTTAAAAGAGCAAACAGAGACGGTAGCAAGGCTGGCCCAACAACTGCCTGCGATTGCAGACGGCGATCTGGAAGGACTGCCGGAGCGGTTGGCTGCCGGGTTTCTACAGACTGACCAAGAAAGACAGGATTTGGCAAAAGAGCTTGCAAAAGCCAGACAGGCCTATGAACGAAAAAAAGAGCTGGATGGGCAGATCAGACGGCAGGAGGAAAAGCAGCAGGCATTCGGACGGCATTTGCAGGAGAAGAAACAGGAAATGGCGGCGGCTAAAGGGAAGCTGGAAGAAAAAACCAGGCTTTTGGATGAGACCGTTTCGTCTATGCAGCTTTTGGAGAATATGGACGGGGAAGTATCTTTACAGCGGACATGGGAGAGGCTGTCGGAACAGGCCGCTGACCTGGAATGCAAAATACAGGAAAACCGCATCCGGCTACAGCAAAAGCAGGCGTTGTCAGAAGAAATCCTAAAACAGGAGCAAAGGCTTAGGGAGTTGGCGGCCAGCTTGCAGCAGTCGGAGGTGATCCTGACGCAGCAGACGGAACGTAACGCCGCAGGAAAACGGCGCATAGAAAGCCTGGCCAATCAGATTGGAGAGACGCAAAAAGAAGCCGCTAAAGAGGCAATCGCCGGCCTTAAGAAACGAAAAGAGGCTTTGGAAGAAGAATTTGCCAAAGCCGAACAGGCATATAGGGAATGCGGGGCAAAACAGGAACGCTTGGCGGCGGCCGTAGAAACCTTAGACGCTCAGCTTGCCACAAACGATGAGATCGGGACGCTCCGGATAGAAGAGGTCTGCGCCAACAGGGAACAGATGCGGCAGGAGCAGCGAAGGCTGCTCGCCGTAAGAGATCAAAAAAACAGCGCTTATACCGCAAATATCGGCATCTTGTCTAAAATCCGTTTGAAGCGGGATAGCATTATGCAGGCGGAGCAAAAATATATATGGATGAAGGCGTTGTCGGATACGGCAAACGGGATGTTAAGCGGCAAACAGAAGATAGAGCTGGAAACCTATATACAAATGACGTATTTTGAGCGGATTATCCGGCGGGCGAATCTGCGGCTGATGAAAATGAGCGGCGGGCAGTATGAGCTGAAACGGGAGGATATGCAGGAAGGTCAGAATAAAAAAGAAAAGGCGGGTCTGACGCTTTGCGTGATTGACCACTATAATGCGACGACGCGCAGCGTTAAAACGCTTTCCGGCGGCGAATCGTTTCAGGCTTCACTATCTCTGGCGCTTGGCCTGTCAGACGAAATCCAGTCCCATGCCGGGGGAATTCGGATGGATTCCATGTTTGTGGACGAGGGGTTTGGCTCGCTGGATGAGGAGGCGTTAAGCCAGGCGTTAAAAGTTCTGGCCGGACTGACGGAAGGAGAACGCTTAGTGGGCATTATTTCCCATGTAACAGAGCTAAAAGAGCAGATTGCAAAAAAAATTGTGGTTACGAAAAACAGGGGAAAGGACGGGGTTGGCAGCCAGGTTCGGATCGAGCAGGGATAGGCGCTTATCCGGATCGTTGCAGGCGGGAGGAAATTTGGAATTTTACCTTGTAAAATCCTGTAAATTCATGTATCTTAAAATGCAGGAGATGAAGTGATGGATTTATTTGAATATATGCGAAAACAAAATCAGGAAAAAGAAGGGCCATTGGCCTCAAGGCTCAGGCCTGGGACGCTGGAGGAAGTTGTGGGACAGCGGCATATCCTGGGAGAAGGCAAGCTTTTATATCGCGCCATTAAAGCAGATAAACTTTCATCGGTTATTTTTTACGGCCCGCCGGGAACCGGGAAAACGACGCTGGCCAAGGTGATTGCCAATACGACGAGCGCGTGCTTTACCCAGATCAATGCGACGTCGGCCGGGAAAAAAGATATGGAAGAGGTTGTAAAACAGGCGAAGGATCACCGTGGGATGTACGGCAGGAAAACGATTTTGTTTATCGATGAAATACACCGTTTTAATAAGGGGCAGCAGGATTATCTGCTTCCGTTTGTGGAGGACGGCACGCTCATCTTAATCGGCGCCACAACGGAAAACCCGTATTTTGAGGTTAACGGGGCGCTGCTTTCCCGATCGGTGATTTTTGAACTCAAGCCGTTGTCTACAGACGATATTAAAGTCCTGCTGCTTCGAACCGTAACCGACGAGGTCAAGGGCATGGGTTCGTATGGAGCCGTAATCGATCCGGACGCCTTAGATTTTTTGTCAGACATCAGCAACGGGGACGCCCGCGCGGCGCTAAATGCGTTGGAATTGGGCATTCTTACGACAGAACGCAGCTCGGACGGCAGCATTCATATCACCTTGGAAGTGGCTGAAGAGTGTATTCAAAAGCGCGCGGTCAGATATGATAAAAGCGGGGATAGTCATTACGATACGATATCGGCTTTTATCAAAAGTATGCGCGGTTCCGATCCGGACGCAGCCATCTATTATCTGGCTCGGATGCTGTATGCCGGCGAAGACATTCGCTTTATTGCAAGGCGCATTATGATCTGCGCATCGGAGGATGTCGGCATGGCGGATCCCAATGCTTTAAATGTAGCCGTTTCCGCAGCATTGGCCGTAGAGAGGCTGGGGATGCCGGAGGCGCGGATTCCTTTGGCGGAGGCAGTCGTTTATGTGGCGACGGCTCCCAAAAGCAATGCGTCATATCTGGCGGTGAATCAAGCGTTGGAGACGGTAAAAAATACCCGGACAGCGCCGGTTCCGGCGCATTTACAGGATGCAAACTACCGTTCTGCGGGGAAACTGGGGCGCGGAGCCGGGTACCGATATGCGCATGATTATCCAGGACATTATGTCAAGCAGCAGTATCTGCCGGATGGATTGACTGAGGAACGTTTTTACGAGCCGACGCAAAACGGCTATGAAAAACAGGTGCGCGCTTATTTAGAAAGCTTAAACCAATATAAAAACTAATAGAGACAGACACAGGAGGGATTCATATGAAGTCATTTCAGGAGATGACAAAAGAGGAGCTGCTTCAGGAAAAAAAGCAGTTGGAAACGGAGTACAGAAGGTATCAGATGCGCGGTTTGCAATTGGATATGTCCAGAGGAAAACCGTCCGCAGAGCAGCTAGACCTTTCCATGGAGTTGATGGACGTGCTGCACAGCGGCGTGGATCTGGCTTGTGACGACGGGACAGACTGCCGGAATTACGGCGTGGTAGACGGCATTCAGGAAGCCAAGGTGTTGTTAGGGGATATGATTGAATGCAATCCGGACAATATCATTATTTATGGCAATTCCAGTTTAAATATTATGTACGATACGATTTCCCGTTCGATGACCCACGGCGTTATGGGCAGTACGCCCTGGTGCAAGCTGGACAAGGTCAAATTCCTCTGTCCGGTGCCGGGATATGACAGGCATTTTGCGATCACGGAGCATTTTGGGATAGAGATGATCAATATTCCGATGCTTTCTACCGGGCCGGATATGGATATGGTGGAGGAATTCGTGTCAAGCGACGATGCGATCAAAGGCATCTGGTGCGTGCCGAAGTATTCCAATCCGCAGGGGATTACCTATTCCGATGAGACGGTGCGCCGTTTTGCAAGGTTAAAGCCTGCGGCAAAAGATTTTCGGATCTATTGGGACAATGCTTACGGCGTGCACCATCTGTATGATATCGATCAGGATAATCTGATCGAGATTTTTGCAGAATGTAAGCGGGTGGGCAATCCGGATATGGTATATAAATTCTGCTCTACCTCCAAAATCAGCTTTCCTGGCTCGGGCGTTGCCGCTATCGCCGCTTCCGCCAATAACCTGGAGGACATTAAAAAGCAGCTGGCAGTGCAGACCATCGGCTATGACAAAGTCAATCAGCTCCGTCATGTGCGGTTCTTTAAAGATATTTACGGGATTACCGAGCATATGAAAAAACACGCGGATATCCTCCGTCCCAAATTTGAGATGGTGCTGGATATTTTAAAAAGTGAATTGGAGGACAGGGGGGCAGGAAACTGGTATTGCCCGAAAGGCGGCTATTTTATCTGTTATCAGGCGCTGGAACACTGTGCCAAAGAAATTGTCTCCAAGGCAAAAAAAGCGGGCGTGGTGATGACTCCGGCAGGGGCTCCGTTTCCATATGGCAAGGATCCCAAGGATTCTGTAATCCGGATTGCGCCAACCTATCCCAGTATTGAGGATTTGGAGACCGCGGCCAATATCTTTGTGGTTTGCGTCAAATTGGCCACAGTGGAGAAACTATTGGAGAAATAGGCAATAAAAATCAAATAGCAATAAGAAAGGGGAAGGAAGTTATGCAGGAGAGGATTTTAGATTTAGTGGATTATGGTTTGGCAACGGGGTTGATTGAAGAAGCGGATACGCGTCTGATGGTCAATCGTCTGCTCGAGTTGTTCCAGATGGACGAACTCGAGGAGGAAGCGGTGGCTGCGCACGCAAAAAAAGGAGGCATGACCCGGGAAGAAGCCGAGGAGGCGTTGGAGGGCATCTTAAAGGATATGCTGGATTATGCATATGAAAACGGCATTACGACGGAAAACGGCGTGGTATACCGCGATCTGTTTGATACCAAGATTATGAGTCTGTTTGTGCCAAGGCCAAGCGAGGTCATTGCCAAATTTAACGCGCTCTATGATAAGGATCCGAAAGCGGCGACCGATTATTTCTATACGTTAAGCCGGGATTCCGATTATATCCGCAGATACCGTATAAAAAAGGATTTGAAATGGACGGCGGATACCGAATATGGGACGCTGGACATTACGGTGAATTTATCCAAACCGGAAAAAGATCCCAAGGCCATTGCAGCGGCCAAGCTGGCCAAACAGGCGGGTTATCCCAAATGTCTGCTGTGTAAGGAGAACGAGGGATATGCCGGCCGCGTCAATCATCCGGCCCGGCAAAACCACAGGATTATTCCGGTGACGATCAATCAGAGCGACTGGTTTTTCCAGTATTCGCCCTATGTATATTACAATGAGCATTGTATCGTGTTTAATTCGGAGCATACGCCGATGAAAATTGAACGCGCGACATTTGGCAAGCTCTTGGATTTTGTGGCGCAGTTCCCGCATTACTTTGTAGGCTCAAACGCCGATCTGCCGATTGTCGGCGGTTCTATTTTAAGTCATGACCATTTCCAGGGCGGGCATTATGAATTTGCCATGGCCAAAGCCCCGGTGGAGCGGGAGATATCGTTTGCAGGCTTTGCGGACGTTACGGCAGGCATTGTCAAATGGCCGATGTCCGTAATCCGTTTGGATTGCGCGGATAAAGACCGCCTGATTGAGCTGGCGGATCAGATTTTGTTGGCATGGCGCAGTTATACGGACGAAGCGGCGTTTGTTTTTGCAGAGACAGACGGAGAGCCGCACAATACGATTACGCCGATTGCCAGAAAGCGCGGCGATCAGTTTGAGCTGGATTTGGTGCTGCGCAATAATATTACGACCGAAGAGCATCCGCTTGGCGTCTACCATCCGCACGCCAAGCTGCACCATATCAAGAAAGAAAACATCGGCCTGATCGAAGTGATGGGTCTGGCGGTGCTTCCGGCCAGGCTCAAAGATGAGATAGCGGCGCTAAAAGCAGCGATTTTGTCTGGAGCCAATTTACGTGCGGATGAAGCGTTAGCTAAGCACGCCGATTGGGTGGAGGAATTTTTGCCAAAATATGACAGCGTGACGCAAGAGAATGCAGAAAGCATCATCCAAAAGGAAATTGGCCTGGTATTCTCCGAGGTGCTTGAGGACGCCGGCGTCTATAAATGCACGCCGGAGGGCAGGGAAGCGTTTATGCGGTTTGTAGAAAGCGTTCAATAAAGCATTCCTAGATCACGGCAAAATAAGCGGACGATCAGCAGCGCGGCAAGGCGAAGGAAATTTTGTCTTGCCGCATAGTTTTCCGTATATGGACTCGATCTGGCCGTAGAAGTCATAGAAAGCAATGCTTGCAAATTTTTGCAAAAGGATATACAATACTTATATCTTTGGGCGGAAATAACAAAAGAATGCCCGAGCAATAAGAAAAGGCAAATGCCTTTTTGATAAAAATAGGAGGAGTGAATGAAAATGCAAAAGAAAGAAGCAGTAAAACAAAGCGGCTGTTTGTCGTTTGGAACAAAGCTTGCAATGTTTGCCTTGTGTTTTATCCTGTTTGGCATGGTAGGGATGATCAGCAGTCAGGCAGTCAAAGCGGCGGATCCGGTAGAAGGCGTTTGGGTATATCGCGCATATGGTCAGGAAGGAGTCAAGATTGTCCGTTATACCGGAGGCAGCCAGAATGAAACAATTCCGTCTATGTTGGGGGGCAAACCGGTTGTTGCGCTGGGATTAGAAGCGTTTCGGGATAATCAGCAGTTAATTACAGTGACGATTCCGTCTACCGTTAAGACAATCGAAGCCACGAACTGGGACGGCTGCTTTCGTGATTGTAGGAATTTAACAGAGGTAATTGGCTTAGAAAATGTTACGTTGATTGGCTCTAGGGCATTTCTGGGCTGCAGCAATTTAAAAAAGGTGACTTTTGGAGAAGGCCTGAAGGAGATCGGCAATTCCGCTTTTGAAGGCTGTACGATTTTGGAACAAGTCGTCCTGCCGTCTACGCTGGAAACAATCGGCAGTTATGCATTTAAAAATTGTGACGCGCTGACTTCCGTAACCATTCCGTCCAGTGTGACGACGTTTAGCAGAGAGGCTTTTGCGGAATGTGACAGTCTTGCGTCTGTAGAGATGAATGCGACGTTAGAAAAGATAGGGGATGAGGCGTTTCGGGACTGTCCTGTGCTTTCTTCCGTCAGCCTAGCTCCGACGATGCGTTTGATTGGCAAGAAGATGTTTCAGAAATGTCCGCTTCTTACAACCGTGTCTCTGTCAGAAAGCATTCAGAGTATTGGAGACTATGCGTTTGAGCGTTGCAGCAGCTTGGATAATCTGGTTATTCCCTCCGGCGTAAGGTATTTGTCGGTGGGAGTATTTGCCAATTGTACTTCTTTGAGTAATCTCCAGCTGAAATATGGCCTGATTGATATTGGAAACAGCGCTTTTGCAGGATGCGTTTCTTTGACTGCCGTAGATGTTCCGAACAGTGTGATAAGGCTGGGTTCAGAAGCCTTTGCAAATTGCGCCGCGCTGACGGATGTATTTTTGCCTTACAGCGTGACAAGTATCCAAAAAGGCTGGTCTGCCAGCTTTGCAGGCAGCAAACAGGTAGTTATTTCCTGTTATCATGGTTCCTATGCTTCTGATTATGTGTCGGAGATGGGGATCGAACATATTTTTGTGGACAGTATTCCAAGCACAGGCTTTGCATTTACCAATTCTTCTATACAGATGAAGGTGGGGCAGACGCTTCAGATCGGCTATACGATACAGCCTGTCGATACGACGGATGCAATTGTATGGACGAGCTCTGCGTCGGATATTATTGAGGTCAATGCAATCGGGGAAATTACGGCCAAACGTTCGGGCACGGTTTCCATTATTGCCATATCGACGACTGGAACCAGGCTTGAAATTCCGGTAACGGCAGTTTATGATCCTGACAGGATTTCATTCCGTACCAGGAAACGAGTGATACAAATCGGCGAGACTTATACGCAAACGGCGGAAATTCGGGATCCGAACGGGATTCGCAACGATTTGACGCCTGTTTATACGAGCTCCAATCCGGCGATTGCAACGGTAGACGGAGCCGGAACTGTAACGGGCGTTTCTCCCGGGGTTGTTACGATTACAGCTACGATTCAGAATTTGACGGCGTCCTATGAGGTGACGGTTGCCACGCCAAAGCCGGGCAATGCAGAACAGCCGGGCGCCAATCCGGGCAATACCAAACCTGGAACAGGCAGTCAGGGGAACGGATCGGCCAATCAAAATCAAAATAAGAACCAAAAAGCTATCAGTAAGTTAAAAATCAGCAAAAGCGGAAAGACATTAAAAATTACTACGATCAAAGGCGCAAAAGTCAAAGTCAGCGCCAAAAAAGCGATCCTGGGAAAATCCTCCAAGACGGTTACCGCAAACAAGAAGGGGATTGCAAAAATCACCTTTAAAAAGAAGATTAAAAAAGTGACAGTAACGATTAAGGTATCAAAGTCCGGATATAAGACAAGGACGGCCAAAAAGAAATTTAAATAAAAAGTATTTGACAGGATAACCGAAATGATTTTCAGGTTATCCTGTTTTTCCTTTCATAGGAAATCGCTGCATGAGCTCTTTGTTCCAACGGTTGACTTTTGCATTTGAAAGAAGTAAGATTCTATGATACAGTACATATGCGATTGTAAAACTGCATACTGTAGATAAAGTGACCAGACGGAAAAAGCAAAGAGCAGGGTGATAAGATTGAGCGAAAAGAAAAAAAAGAAACAAAACCGGCATATACTGCGCGCAAGCTTAAAAATTTCATTTTTAGTGATAATGCTGCTTGTGCTTGGCATCGTAGGATTTATCTTTGTAAAATATAAAAAAGATATTGACGCATGGCGGCAGGAAGCCGTACAGAAGGTGGAAGAAAGTAAGCGGGATGATTTTAGGCCGTTAAATATTTCCTATATCTACGATAAAGACGGCAATAAAATTGCGGAGCTGTCCGCATCAGAAAAAAATATTTATTTACGATACGAGGATATTCCGCAAAATGCAGTCAATGCATTGATTGCGGTGGAAGATCGGACATTTTGGAGCAACCGTGGCTATGATTTGCGGGGGATTGTCCGGGTGGCCTTTACCTATGCAAGAACCAATGGAACCGTTATTCATGGCGCGAGTACCATTACGCAGCAGTTGGCGAGGAAAATATATCTGACCAATGAGGTTTCGATTGCGCGGAAGGTCAAAGAAATAATGATTGCAACCGAATTGACCCAAAAATACACGAAAAAACAGATTATGGAATTTTATATTAATAATTGTTGTTTTGCCAATAATATTTACGGGATTGAGGCGGCTGCAACAGCGTATTTTGGGATCACGTCCCAGGAATTGTCCCTGTCACAGACAGCGTATTTGTGCGCAATCCCCAACCGTCCGACGTATTATAATCCATATACGGATCCGGATCGCGCCATAGAAAGACGCGATAAAATTTTAAACGATATGTACGAATGCGGCTATATTTCCAAAGAGGAGTTATCCGGGGCATTGGCCGAGGAGATTACGATTGTCGGGCAAAAGGGCGGCGGATCGGATCGTGTCAATAGTTACCAGACGACATACGCCTTAAACTGTGCGGTGAAATATTTTATGGAGCAGGAGGGTTTTTCATTTCAATATGATTTTGAAACGGCTGAAGCGTATGAAGCGTATCAAAAGGAGTATGAAACCTGGTATTCGGACGTCAGAGATCGGATCTATACGGGCGGATATAAAATTTATACTTCGTTGGATAGCGGGGCGCAGAATTCCCTGCAATCGATTATCGATAACAGCCTGAATATGGACGTTTCCCTGGGCGGATCGGGAATGTATGATTTTCAGGGCGCCTTGACGGCGATTGACAATACCAACGGAAAAGTCATTGCCATTGTCGGCGGACGTTCGCAGGAGGGATTTTTAAATACGTATACGTTAAACCGGGCGTACCAAAGCCACCGGCAGCCGGGCAGTTCGATTAAACCGCTTGTGGTCTATACGCCGGCCTTGATGCAGGGATATACGGAGACGTCCTCCTTAAATAATATCGATGTGAGCGCCGCAAAAAAAAGCAAAACGGTTTCTACGATGACAGGGGCCAAATTTTCTTTCCGCAGCGCTGTGGAACAAAGTAAAAATGGGTGCGCATATCAGCTCTTTAATGATATTGGAGTGGACTATGGTTTATCCTTTATCAAAGAGATGCGTTTTGATAAAATTGTGCCGGAGGACGAAACGCTGTCTGCATCCTTAGGCGGCTTAACCTATGGCGCGACGACGGAGCAGATGGCAGGCGCGTATGCGGCTCTGGCCAATCATGGCGTTTACCGGGATACGAGCTGTATTTTATCGATTAAGGATATTGACGGGCATGAAATGTACCTGGATCCTTTGGATAAAGAAGTCTATACGGCGGATGCGGCGGATACGATGGTCGATATTTTAAAAGGGGTGGTAAGCCGCGGAACGGCAGCTTCTATGAAATGGCATTCCGTTTCAAGCGTAGAGGCGGCGGGAAAAACAGGGACGACAAATGACAGCAAAGACGGCTGGTTTTGCGGGATTACGCCGTATTTTACCGTTGCGGTCTGGGTGGGGTTTGATACGCCAAAGACGTTAAGCTCGCTGTATGGGGCGACTTATCCGGCGACGATATGGAAAGAGTCGATGCAGTTTTTATTGGATGCTTACGGGTATGAGGAAGGCTCGTTTACCCAGTCAGATTCTGGCGACAGCGCTTCGGACGCGTATGCGGAGGAAGAATTTTTGCCGGGGCGCTCGGATGATGAAACGCTCTCAGACGGCTATACGGTTGCCGATTACCGGGCGGATCGCACCGTGGGCAAGCGGATTTTGGCCATTATCGATCAGATGCACGGTCTCGATCCGGGCGCTGGGGATTATCAGAGCAAAAAAGAGGATTTGTATCGGCAAGGCTGCGCGGAAGTAGGGAATATTTACAGCCGAAAATATACGGCGGAAATGCAACAGGCGTTAGACGGCGCCTACAGCAATTGAGAGGTGCGAAAATGGAAAAAAGAATACTAGAGGCATACGATCGGTATCCATTAGAGCTTCATCTGTATGAAGCAAAGGAAGCGAAAGCCGTGGTGCAAATTGTCCATGGCATGGAAGAGCATCAGGGGCGTTATACGGCGTTTGCCCAATTTTTGCAGGAACACGGATTTTCCGTTGTCAGCTCCGATATGCGCGGGCATGGCCCTGCGGCCAGGACGCCGGGGCATTTTAAAGACAAAAATGGATACGTGGCATTGATCCGAGATCAAAGGAGGATTACGGCTTTTATTCAGAAGCGTTTTCCCGGCCTTCCTATTTATTTGTTTGCACATTCTATGGGGACGATGATCGTGCGCGTGCTCCTGCAAACGAATTCCAGGGATTATCAAAAGGTGGTTTTATCCGGTTATCCGAATTATCAAAAAGGAGCGTATTTTGGAATTGTTTTGGCGAATGTAGCGCAGGCTTTGTGCGGGCCAAAATACAAGTCAAAGTTTATCCAGGCGCAAAGCGTCGGCGCGTTCAATCGACAAATCCGGCGTCCGAAAACAACGGTGGACTGGATTAGCCATAATGAAGAAAATGTTCGGGAGTATCTGTCGGATCCCAATTGCGGGATTGGCTTTACCTGCGCTGCCTTTCGGGACGTGTTTTCTCTTATGATTCGGATGCATCAGTCGGAACGGTATCGCAATGTCAACCAAAATCTGCCGTTTTTGTTGCTGCGGGGATTGGATGATCCGTGCGTCGGGGGCGAACAGGGAGCGGCGGACTCCCGTCGTACATTATTGCAGGCAGGGTTTTTCCGGATTGTCCATATGGATTTTTTGGGAATGCGTCATGAAATTCTGCGGGAAAGGGAGTGTCAGAAGGTGTATGACGCTATTTTGGCATTTTATCGGGAACAGGACAGGCTATAGAGGGGGGATCGACATTGATTCAGATTATTACGGACAGCCATAGCGGCATTACGCAAAAAGAAGCAAAAAAGATGGGAATTGAAGTTCTGCCGATGCCGTTTATGATTGATGGGCGTTGTTATGAGGAAGATGTGACATTATCCAGGGAAAGTTTTTTTCAAAAATTAAAAGAGGGCGCGAAGGTCAGTACGTCGCAGCCGTCTCCAGACGTGGTTGGTAAGCTTTGGAGCCGGGTTTTAAAACATTACGATCAGATTGTCTATATTCCGATTAGCAGCGGTCTGAGCAGCTCATGCAGTACGGCGGCGGCATTGGCGCAGCAAAAACCCTATCGGGGGCGGGTCTTTGTCGTAGATAACGGAAGGGTATCGACGCCTCAGCGGCGTTCTGTGATGGATGCCATAGAATTAAAAGAAAAAGGCTGTTCTGCGGCGCAGATCCAGAAGATCTTAGAGCGCGCCAGACAGGATATGACGATTTATGTTACGGTGGAAGATTTGCAGTATTTAAAGCGGGGCGGCAGGATTTCCGCTTCAGCTGCGGCGATTGGATCGGCGCTCAATATCAAACCCGTATTGCAGTTTGATACCGGGATGATCCATAGCTTTCAAAAATGCAGGGGATTTCATAAAGCGCGAAAGCTGATGATTGACGCGATGCGTTCGGATTTGGAGGGAAAATTTTTAGATTGGAGCCGCCGGGGGGCGGTTTATCTTCTGGCGGCGTCCAGCGCGTCTTTAGAGGTGACGGAAAGCTGGCTGCACCAGATCCGGGAAGCGTTTCCGGGGATGGACGTGCTGTGCGACAATCTGTCGCTGGGGGTGTCCTGCCATATCGGCCCGGGCGGACTGGGCATCGGCTGCTCCTGCCGCCCGGAGATACGTCTGTAGAGTCTGGTTAGCGTATCGTATGGCTCCATACGAGCTCCTGTGGAATCTGCCGGATGCATTCGTCTGCAATCGCCATGATAATCGCAAAGCATGAGAGTATCATCAGCAGAAAAATAGCGCCTTTGTCATAACGATAATCGGATGTTTTATGAATATTTCCGATTAGGATTTCTATGCCGAGCATAATTAAAATGCATGGCCAGAGCCGGAAGATCAACAGATAGCTAACGGCCGGCACGATCATATGAAGTAAAAACAGCAGTCCAAACAGGATGAATGCGGCGCCGCAGGTAACCGTGCCTACGCGGCGCGTTCGTTTGTTAAGGTGTGGATCCATGGCGTTCCTCCTTTTTTTGTTGTTCGGTAAGCAGAGGTTTTGGTCCCCGGATCATCCGGACGCCCAGAGCGATAATGGCGATGCCTGCGATGATGCGCGGCAGGCTGTAAGAAAATTCATAGATATAGCCATAGATATCGTCCGGCAGGTATTCCCGAAGGAGATACAGCATATTTTGCCAGGTTAAAACAATGCCCATAAAAATCAGGACAAAGGCGGCAAGACGGCCGTTATGCTTGAAAAATTTCATATTGTCATTCGGCAGACGATCGATAAACAGGAACTGATCTTCGATGGTATAAAATTCTTCGTCCGGCATATCGGCGAGGCTGTGCACATGAAAGAAACTGTAAAACCAAACCACCAAGTTGAGCATGGATAATACCCCTATGCGCAGGCCTGCCGCAAGTACGAAAATGGCAATAAATAAAAGCATAAGGCTGACGCCTGTTTTTAAAAATCCCATATACATTTCTCCAGCTCCTGGAATCAGAGAAAAGCAAAACCGGAAAAATGGATTCTTTTTGTTTGTCATTTGATATCCTCCTTTAGAATGATGGAATCTGCAGTATCCGATATAAAGTTACAAAATTGATTGGTTTTTTGGCAGAGGCCGCTTAACAGGGAATGTTCCTGTCCAAAGGGAGGGAGTAAAAAAAATGGCTCCAAGGAACCGGCCTTTGGCGTCAGGATCAAGATAGCAATGGCGGCGGCTGTGGCGGCGGTTATTTTGGCTCGGAATAAAAACCGGGAAAGGGGTTTTGGCTGTGGCGCGCATACCGCTGTTTTTTGTAAGATTTGCTCTTTTAAATAGGCTGGCGCCCGGCAGCAGGAAGCCTGGTTTTCTGCTGCTTCGATCAATTGCAGTAGTTCGGCTTCGTTTAAGTAATGTTGTGTTTTCATAGGCTTATCGCTCCTTTTCATATCGTTTGCGAAGCATTGCCCGTGCGCGGTAAATTTGGGTCTGTACAGTTTTTAGGTTTTTATTTTGTGCAGACGCAATTTCTTCCGGCGTTTTTTCTTCGTAAAAATATAAGCGGGCAACCGTGGCGTAGGGCG
>CAOJLW010000029.1 GCA_948438565.1 uncultured Lachnospiraceae bacterium
GCATTTCTGGCCGAATAATTGGCCTGGCCGGCATTGCATAACAGGCCGGAAACCGATGAAATATTGATAATCTTACCGCTTTTTTGTTTTAAAAAATAACGGGACATATGACGAATCGTATTAAAAGCGCCTTTTAAATTGGTATGGATGACCGCGTCAAAATCCTCTTCCGACATCCGCATCAAAAGGCCGTCTCTTGTAATCCCTGCGTTGTTGACCAGAATGTCAATCCGTCCGTATTCCCGGATCAGCTCCTGTATCATTTCTCCGCAGGCCGTATAATCCGATACGTTGCATTGGTAAGTCCTGGCCTGGCCTTTGGCGGCGCGAATTTCATCGGCCACGGCTTCGGCTTTTTCCCTGGATCCCTGGTAGTTGATAATGCTAAGCGCCCCTTCCGCTGCAAAAGATTTGGCAATCTGCGCGCCAATCCCCCGGCTTGCTCCGGTTATCAGTGCAATTTTACCTGTTAACATATGCGTTAAAATCCTCCATCTTGTCGACGTTATATACGGTTACTCCACGGTCAATCTTGCGCATAAAGCCGAAAAGCGTCTTGCCCGGCCCAATCTCTACAAAAATGTCCGCACCGTCCGTAATCAGACGTTCGATTGTCTGCTGCCAGCGAACGCTTGACGCCACCTGTTGCGTAAGCAGCGGTTTGACCTCCTCGGCCTTTGTTACGTAATCTGCCGTTACATTCGACAGATACGGAAGGAAGCTGTCTGCAATCGGAATATCCTCTAAGGCCTCCGCCAGCTGTTCCCCTGCCGATGCAAGCATCTTGGAATGGAATGGCCCGCTTACCTTAAGCGGGATTACGCGCTTGGCGCCAGATTCCTTTAAAGCGGCTGACGCTTGCTCCACTGCCGCCTGCTCCCCGGTAATGACAATCTGACCCGGACAATTATAATTCGCAATCGATACCATCCCTCCGGTCGTTTTGCAAATCTCTTCACAGACTCCTTCAATGGCCGCTGCGTCCAAACCCAGCACAGCGCTCATCGCGCCGCCTGTTGGAACCGCATTCTGCATATAAATCCCCCGTTTACGAATTACTGCAAACGCATCCTTCATAGACATGACGCCCGAAGCGATGAGCGCTCCATATTCACCCAGGCTTAATCCTGCGGTCACATCCGGCGTTATTCCCTGTTCTTTTAAAGCCGCATAAATGGCCGCTTCGGTCGCCAGCATGGCAATTTGCGTGTATTCCGTTATATGGATCTGTTCATTCTCTTCAAAACACAGCTTTGCAACATCCAGACCGGAAGCCTCGCTTGCCAAATCATACACTTCTTTGCATACCGGCATAGCGTCATAAAATTCTTTTCCCATCCCAATATACTGCGAACCCTGACCCGGGAACATAAATACCAGCTTACCCATATTTGTTTACCTCTCAATCACTGAATCGGAATCGGAACTGTTACAAAAGCTTCTCCGCTTCCCGCATAATATCCTCTATAATTTCCTTGCAGCTCTGTTCTTCTTTTACCAGACCTGCGATCTGCCCGGCCATCAGGCTCCCGTTTACTACGTCGCCTTCGATAACGGCCTTGCGCAGCGAACCGAGCGTCAAAACCTCCAATTCCTCCAAAGAAACTCCGTCCGCTTCCATTTTTAGGTATTCCCGCGTCATTTTATTGCGGAGTACACGGATTGGATGCCCGGTGCTTCTCCCGGTCACCTCGGAGTCGATATCTTTTGCCTTGATGACGCGTTCTTTATAATTTTCATGTACAATGGATTCTTTTGCGACAATAAAGCGCGTCCCTATCTGTACGGCTTTTGCTCCCAGCATCATAGCCGCTGCAAAACCCCTGCCGTCTGCAATCCCTCCGGCGGCAATCACCGGAATATTGACGGCGTCTGCGACCTGCGGAACCAAAGTCATTGTCGTTGCGGATCCGATATGTCCTCCGGACTCCGTGCCTTCCGCAACAACGGCGTCCGCGCCGGCCTTTTCCATCATCCTGGCCATAGCTACGCTTGCCACGACAGGAATCACTTTAATCCCGGCGCTTTTCCACATTTCAATATAGGCCGTAGGATTACCCGCCCCTGTCGTAACGGCGGCAATTTTTTCTTCCGCTACAATTTTGGCCACTTCCGGCGCATTGGGATTCATCAGCATTACGTTAACGCCAAAGGGTTTATCTGTCAATTCCCGGACTTTATGGATCTGTTCCCGTACCACCTCAGGCGGCGCGCTGGCGGCTCCAATCAGTCCCAACCCGCCTGCGTCCGATACGGCGGCAGCCAAATGATATTCGGCCACCCACGCCATGCCGCCCTGAATAATCGGATGCCGAATTCCGAGTAATTCTGTAATTTCGGTTTTCATATCTATTCTTCCACACCTTTTGCTTTTAAATATTCCATAACATCGCTTACCGTTGCGATTTTTTCCAAATCCTCAGACGGAATTTCCACGCTGTATTCCTCTTCCAGACTCATAACCAGTTCGAATAAATCCAAAGAGTCCGCGCCAAGATCGTCTTTAAAATTACTCTCCGCTTTAATCTCTTCTTCATTGATGTTTAACTGCTCTGCAATGATTCCTTTTAATTTTTCTAACATGGTGATCTCCTTTTTCGTATGATTTCATTTTTGTTTTTTCGATTTGTTTTGACAATCAAATATTTTGACTATCAAAGTATTTGACGAGCAAAGTATAGTACAACTGGAAGGATTTGTCAACTGTTTTTCTTGGATTTACGGGATAAATCGTAACTGTTTCGTTAAAGGCGAATTTTTATTGATCAATCCATACTTTTCCCTTATACTAAAACATAGGTATGCACTATCAAAATCTCTTGTTATCTTTTATTTTGCAAAAATATACCAAGGAGGTTTTCCACTCATGAAAAAACAAAAAAAGAATCGGACGCTAAAAATAATCCTCTTTCTTGCTCTGCTGATATTTTTAGGAGCAGCCGGCAAACTGGGAATGATTTTTTTTAGCTACTATCAAGAAGATTCGGAATATCAAGAACTCAAAGAATACGCCGATCTAACGCTTCCAGATACGGCGTCAGTCAACGATACGCCGGAAACGTCCCCCATCGATTTCGCATCCCTATACGCCTTGAACCCGGATATCCTTGCATGGGTTCATTTTGAAAATATGGAAATCAGCTATCCTGTCGTACAGGGAGAGGACAACGATTTTTATCTGCACCACAACTTCTATAAAGAACAAAATACCTGCGGATGCATTTTTATGGACACGGACGCGCCCTCGGATTTCAGCGGCTACAACACCTTTATCTATGGCCATAATATGAAAAACAAATCCATGTTCGCACGGCTCAACCAGTTTAGCGAACAAGATTTTTATCAGGAAAACAATACATTTTTAATCTATACGCCGCAGGCAGTCCGGCGTTATGAAATTTTTGCCTGTTACCCGGCGCAGCTGGACTGGGATTCTTTTACATACCAATTCACGGATACGCAGGCTTACGCCGCATGGCAAGCAGCCGTAAAAGGGTATAGCCTATACGATACGGGAGTTATGCCGGACGCTTCACAAATGACCGTTACGCTGATGACCTGTACGCCAAAAGGCAGCAACTACCGTTTTTTGGTGCATGGCGTCTTGATCGATCAAAAAGAACAAACCCCTCTGGAATGAGGGGTTTGCCACTTCATACAACCATCTCTTCTATAAATTTCCCAAATACAGCAAATAGATCAATGTAAACACCAATCCCACATAAAACAGCAGCAGTCCAAAGGAAAGACTTCGCTGAATAATGGCATTTGTCTCCACAAATTTCTCCCTCTGCAACGCCAATTTATGCTCATAAGAAACCTCATGCTCCGGCTCCGGCTGCCTTAAAATTCTGCGCTTTACACGGCGCAGCAAATCCAGACAGGCGCCCAGCAGATGCGTAAACTCCGATCCCTCCGCAAGCTCATGAGGTATTTTACGATCCCGAAAGATGCTTTTCCGCAACGCCAGGATCACGCCGTCTACCAGACTATCCAATATCCTGCAAATAACTCTGGCGATAAAAGGCAGAATCGTAAGCAGCAGCGGGCGGTACAAAAGCTCCTCCACATCCCACCACTTCGGCCAACAGTCCTGATAGACACGGACGCCGTCACGGCTTCTCATCAGGAATTTGCGGATCGCCAGATACAATACGAGACCGATAGCAATCGAAATCAGTCCCCCCTTTAAATTGACCGGACTAAAATAATGCACCGTGTGCGCCGAACTCTCTAAATTCATAAAGCTCTGCCCCATATCGGCTATCCCATCGGACAGACGATTGGGCAACAGGCCAAGAAGCGGCAAAATCACCGCGCTGCCGCCAATTGCAAACATTCCCATCGGACTGAGATATCGTTTCATCGAATCAAAGCGCGCCTGCACGGCTTTATCCTGGTTTTCCTATACAATCTCCGCTATTTATAATTTTTTCATATAAGCAAGCGTCATACCGCCGCTGATTAAAAAAATCCACTCTGACATTTTTAAAAATCCGGAAAGACCAGCCGCGTGCCCAATCCCTTCCACAATACTCTCATGCAAAAGCGTTTTGCTGACATATCCATTAAACAGCGGAATCCCGGCAATGCCCAATGCTCCGGCCAAAAAACAGATCTGTAAAAACGGCTTTCTGCGTCCAAAACCACGGATTTCATTTAAATTGAGCTTATGGACATTCATCACCACCACTCCGGCAATCATAAAGAGCGCCAGCTTGATCAGAGAATGGTTGACCATATGCAAAAGCGTTCCGCGTACCGCCAGGGCATTTTCCTCTCCTAAAATCCCCTGCATACCGACGCCCAGCAGAATAAACCCAATCTGCGACATCGAAGAACAGGCCAGCGTTCGTTTTAAATCCACGGAAAATACGGCCAGCAACGCGCCGCCAAACATCGTAAAGAGTCCAATCGAAAAAATCAAAAATCCCCAGTCCGCATCATGCCAAAATACATTGCAGCTCACCGCCAATACGCCAAAGATACCGGCTTTTGTCAAAATACCGGAAAGCAGCGCGCTGGCCGGAGCGGGAGCCACCGGATGCGCTTTTGGCAGCCAGATATGCAGAGGAAACGCACCCGCTTTTGCCCCAAAACCAACGAGCGTGCAGCATCCAGCAATATACAACACCTGCTTATTTGAGCAGGCCTGCGCAGCTTCCAGCAATTTTGATATCTCCAAAGTCCCAAGCGTGTGGTAGAGCAAAAATAAACCCATCAAGAGCGCCATACCGCCAATTACGGCAACCGCCAGATACGTTTCCGCCGCCCTGATTGCCCCTTTTGTCTCTTCCTGTACAACCCAGACATACGAGGTAAATGACATCACCTCAAAGAAAATAAACGTGGTAAACAAATCCGCCGATAAAAATACGCCAAGCGTCGCTGAAAGCGTGATCAGCTGGAAAAAATAATACCGCCCCAAATGCTCCTCATGCGCCAGATATTCCCTGGAAAACAACAGCGTCATCATCCACATAAACGCCGCCACCAATCCATAGACGCTGCGGAAGCCGTCCAGACAAAAACGCAGTCCCATGCCACAAATTTCCGGTATATATAAAGTAAGTCCCCTACCCGCATACGTAAGAATACACATCAAGGCAAACTCCGTCACGCCCACCAAAGCCACAAGGAGATCCCGGACGCCTTTCCAGCTATTCTTTTTATCCACAGAAACAGACGCCTGTCTGTCTGCCAGATATACTGCAAACGCGCCCGCTATCGGCAAGAGGATCAGCGCTAAAAACAACCCTTCCATAACAGCCTCCTTTTAAAAACTCCCTTGTGCAACCGCCGCAAAAAGCTCGGTAAACGGAACCGAACAGACTCCGAATCCAATCATCCCAATAACAAATATCGCCAAAGGCGCCAGCATCATCCAGCTTGGATCTTTCACATCTGCAATTGTGCCGTAATCAAAATCCGCTTTTGGAAAATATGCCCGTATCACGATACTTAACATATACATTGCCGTAAGCAATGCGGAAATCAAAAGCGCGCCTATGCCAAAATAAGCCAGACGATTCCCACTCGCAATCGCAGCCTCGGCCAAATTCCATTTACTGATAAAACCGCACAATCCCGGTACGCCCATCAGCGCGAAAGCCGACACGGCAAACATAGCAAACACTTTCGGCATTTTCCTGGCCATCCCGTCTAACTGATGGATATAATGCCGATTCGTCTGATGCATAATCGCTCCTGCGCAGAAAAACGAACAGATTTTCATAAACGCATGAAATACCATATGACACAAAGCCGCTGTCAGGCCAAACGGCGTCATAATCGTTACGCCAAACAAAATATAGGAAAGATTGCTAATCGTCGAAAAGGCCAGGCGGCGTTTTAAATGCGTTTCCCGCAACGCCATGCCGCACCCATAGACGATCGTCACCATCGTAACGGCCATCACCAGATACTGCGCCCAGGTTCCACGCAGGAAATCCGCCCCAAAACAGTAAAAGGTCAGGCGCATAATCGCAAAGGCGCCTGATTTTACGACTGCCACGGCATGAAGCAGGGCAGTTACCGGAGTAGGCGCCACGCCTGCCTCCGGAAGCCATGCATTAAACGGACATACGGCCGCCTTTACGCCAAACCCAAAAAAACTAAACACATAAATCAACAGAAACAGGTTTCTGCCTTCTGCCAAACGAGAGGCGTCCAGCGCTCCACCCAACATAAAATTAGACGTTTCCCCATAGGTAATGACAAAAATCATCCCGATAAATGCAAACGCCGCGCCGCCAATCGAATAATACAGATATTTGCGGCTTGCCAAAATCGCTTCCCTGGTCAGCGTATGCATTACAAGCGGCATAGTCACCAACGTCAAAAGCTCATAAAAACAATACATTGTCAAAAAATTGTCAGCTAAAGCAATGCCAAGCGTGACTCCGTAGGTAATCGTATAAAACATAAAAAACGTCTTTTCATGTTTTTCTTTTGTCATATACTCAAAAGCATACAACGTGGCAAGCGGCCATAAAAAAGAGACTAAGCCGGCAAAAATCATCCCCAACCCATCCATCTGAAAGGCAATAGCCAAATTTCCAGTAAAATTGACCAGAGTAAACATTTCAGGCGGTCGGTGAAACAGCAAGATCCAGACCAAAACGGAATTGACGGCCACCAGGGACTCCAGATAAACCAGCATATGCCCCCGTTTTTTCCATGGAATCAACGGCGTCAGCGCACCGCCGATACAGGGGATCAGGACAACTAAAAATAAATAGATCGCATTCATCGCTTCCCCTCCTTATATGCTTTGCATCACTTGCGCGGCAAACGTAAACAGCTGATTGGTCAGTCCATTCGGCACAAGGCCTATCAACACCGTAAGAGCCGCAAACGCCAAAAGCGGGATCAACATACCATACGACGGCTCCTTCCCTGCAAACCGGGAAGCGTCATACTCTTCTCCCGGAAAAAATCCCTGCATCGTAAGCGGCAATAAATAACCGGCCGTCAACAGCGCGCTCACCAAAAGCACAACTGGACCCAGCCAGGAAAAAACCGGGATATTCGACGCCAAAGAGCCAACAGCCAAAGACCATTTACTGATAAAGCCGCTTGTTGGCGGGATACCTATTAAGCCAAGCGATACGATCGTATAACACCAAAGCATCACCGGCATCCCTTTTCCAATTCCCTTAAGCTCCTCGACGCGCGTACAGCCTGTCTGATATATCATGGCTGCCGCGCATAAAAACAGCGCCACCTTAATAAACGCATGAGCCGACACATGAAGCAGCGCTCCCGTCATCGCCTCCGGCTGCATCACCGACAGTCCAAATAAAATATAAGAAAGCTGGCTGACTGTCGAGTACGCCAGCCGCTTTTTTAGCACAGGCTCACGGAACGCCAATAAAGATCCCATAAAGATCGTCACAAGCGTCAGCGTCATCCACACGGTCTGCACCCAGCTCCCACGTAAAAATTCCACGCCAATCAACTGATAAACCACACGAACCAAAGCCAGAACGCCTGCCTTGACAATAATGCCGGAAAGAACCGCGGAAGCCGGTCCCGGAGCCACCGGATGAGCGGTCGGCAACCAGGCGTGCAGAGGAAACATACCCGCCTTGACCCCAAAGCCGATTAACATCAACATCGTCACTATCAAAAACAACGTACGGTTTTCCTGTAACACGGCTGCCTCTATGACCCCGCCTGCCGTAAATTCAATCGTCGTACCAAATCGGCAGATAAAATAAACGCCTGCCAAAGCCATATAGGCGCCCGCAAAAGAAAAGAACAAATAGCGGAGGCCCGCCATAATGGATTCCCGCGTCTGCGTATGCAACACAAGCGGCATGGACAAAAGCGTCATCAGTTCATAGAATAAGTACATAGTAATCAAATTTCCTGCAAAATCCAGTCCCAACAGCACGCCAAAGACAATTAGATAAAATCCGAAATACCGTTTTTCATTCCGTTCATGCTTCATATAAGTAAAGGAAAAGAAACCAGCCAAAATCCAGACGATCGTAACAATCAGGGAAAAATACCGTCCCATCAGATCCAGCTTAAAATAGATCGGCAGCGTCTTGGTCAAATAAAACAACGTAACGCCGTCTTTCACCGCAAAAATAGCATAACAGGCCAACGCACCGGTAATCACTAACGCTGCGCCCACAAACACAAGCAGGCGATCCCTGGTTTGATATTCCTTTTTTAACAACAATACAATCCCTGCCAGAATCGGAAAAAATACTGACAACAACAGCATATGCTCCATTTTTTTCGCCTCCTATGCAAACACAGATAAACCCTGTGTAATCCAGTCCGTAATCGGCTGTGAACACATTCCAAGCACAATATTCAATACAATAAAACACAATAAGGTAAACGCATAAAGCGGATTTTCTTTAATGGAGACCGATGCATATTTGCTCCGAATCGGAGTGTAAATGCGAATTACCGTTTTCATAAAATATATGGTATTCAAAATGGTGCTGATTGCCAGTACAATTAACGCCGGAAGCATTTTCATCTGGCTTTGCACCGCCGCCTGAGAAAACAACAGCTTACTGATAAAACCGGAAAACAGCGGAATGCCGACCATCGAAAGAGAGCCGACGGTAAACGCCAACCCGGCGCATACATTGCGGTACGCCGCGCCTGTAAGCTCTATAAACTGCTTATTGTCATCAGCCACATCCGTAAGTCCGACGCCGGACACAAACAAAAGGGATTTTGTCGCGGCATGAGATAAAATATGGAAAACAGACGCCACCATGCCGACCGAGGATCCCAGTCCAAACCCCATATAAATATACCCGATCTGCGCTACCGAGGAATAGGAAATCATCCTGCGAATATCGTTTTCCCGGATCGCGCTTGTCGAACCCATAATCATTCCAGCTAAGCCAAAGACAAATAATACGTTGATAATCCGGCTTTGGACAAAGATGTCAAACCCAATCACACGATAAATAATTTTAATCAACAAAAAGATATAGCCTTTGGATACCAGGCTCGAAAGCATCGCCGCTGAAGAAACGGTGGAATACCCATACGCGTCCGGCAGCCATGCATGAAATGGAAACAGCGCGCTCTTGATCGCCAATCCGACGACAATCAAGGCAATCGTCACTAACAGCGGGATCACATACAATCCCTCGGCTGCAATGTCCCGAACGCTGGCCTGTATATAGCTCATCAAGAGATGCCCTGTCATATCATAGAGCATACAAAGTCCAATCAAAAACAAACCGGAGCCAAGCAGGCTCATAATCATATAACGCGTTGCCGCTTCAATCGCTCGTCCGCTTTCCATAATCATAATCAGGCCGCAGGCGGCAATCGTATTGATTTCCACAAAAACATATGCGGTAAATAAATCGTTCGTATACACCAAAACCAACAGAGAGCTCAGCAGCAGATCCACCATAATATAGTACAAATTCTCCTTGCCCGGATCGATCTCCAGCCGAATCTTGTCACGCCCTCCATTCAACGAAAACAGCATAATAACGCAAAAAAACAACGCCATCCCAGCCTCTAACGATCCAAACCGGATTTCATTGCCAAACGGCGCCGGAAAATGCCCCATAACATACACATAACTTTCTCCCGTCGTATATGTCAGGTACAGCGTACAAGCGGAAAGCGCCCCGACGGCCGACACCACAAAGGTATTTAAGCGCCTTGCCCCCTTGCCCTTTAACGCTGAGCTGATAATCGCCGAAAACATGGCCAGCAGAATCGAAAGGCAGGGAAAATTCCTGATTATTTCCATCTTAAAGACCTTCCTTCTTTAATCTCATCGTAATTTCATCCAGATCCAACGTATGATACCTGCGATAAAGCCGGATTGTCAACGACAGCATTAAAGCCGTAACGGATACGGACACCACAATTCCGGTCAACACCAACCCGCTCGGCACCGGATTGATATAGGTCTCCGGATTTAAATTGCCGTCTACGACAATTGGGGCTATATGCCCGTCGATATACCCTTTTTCCGCCAAAAACAGATAGACCGCCGTATCCATAATATTTAACCCGATAATCTTTTTGATCATATTCTTCTGCAAAAGCAAATTGGTAAAACCAATCCCAAACAAGGCAACAGCGACTACCTCCGCATAATTTGCCAACAGATGCTCGCCCATTCTATAAACCTCCCCTTCGAAACAGCGCATAAAATGCATACATCGTACACGCAACTTCGGAACCCACAAAAATGTTAATCGGCAGCGTAATGCCCCCGCTTAAGATACGTCCCGGCACGCCAAGCGGAATCAGACACGCCAACCCGTTTGCGCCAGTTAAAAAGTAATACGTAACGATGCAGCCATAACAGATAAGCGCCGTAACTTTTACGCATTTATACACTTTTTCATTAAAAAACTTTTCCATCCGATCAAAACCAAATGCCGCAACATATAAAATCATCCCGGCGCCTATCATCGCACCGCCGGAAAAACCGCCGCCCGGTGAAAGATGCCCGTTTAAAATAATATAAATTCCGAATAAAAACACCATCGGAACCAAAAGCTTTGCAACAACCTGCAGGATTACGTCATTTTTCGGTTCAAACATACGGTCATTGGAGTCTTTATTTTCCCGTATCTTATCCTCATCCACCATCAACATAATCATTACACAACAGGTGGCGATAAACAATACATTGGTCTCTCCAAACGTATCAAACGCACGGTAGGATAAAATCATGCCGGTTACGATATTGACCGCCCCGGTATCTTTTAAGCCGTCCGTAATATACGTCTCCGACACCTGATTATTGGTCGGCTTATCCTCTCCGCCCACAGAAGGCAGATAGGAAACCGTAAGCACCAGCATCGCAACAATGGCGATACAAAAAATAATGCTAAAACAACGGTAGAGCCAGTTAAAAAAACGCAGCTCTCGGTTATGCCCGCTGTCATATACCTCTTCCATCGCCTGCCGCCTGTCCCGCATACGCTCTTCAATCGTCGCCTCTTCTTCGACATATTCCTTTTGAGGACGCATTTCCATATTACCTACAAACGCATCCTTCTCCCCGCCCATCCAACGAAAAAAACGATACGCAAATGTCTTTTCATATTCACTTTGTTTTCTGATACGGCTCATTGCCATCCTCCTCTTCCGTCTCCTGCTGCATCGCATGGATCTTTTTCAAGGTAACAAAGAACAAAACGCTCGTAACCCCGGCGCCTACGGCTGCTTCCGTAATCGCCAAATCCGGAGATTCCAAAAGAATCCAGATAATCGACATAATCAGGCTGTAGGACATAAAAATCAAAATAGAATTCAAAAGGTTTTTGGAAAAGCTGACCGAAATCGCGCAGACCACCAGAAAACCCATGAGAATCATATTAAATATCTCCATGCCCCCGCCCTCCTTTCCCGGCATTCTTTTTATTTTTCCGCAAAATCACAATACGGCAGTGATCGAGTATCCGTTTGTCCGTAGACATCTGCAATCGCGCAATCATATGGGAGGATACCGGAGACGCGCACCATAAAAAAATCACAACCAGCGCAAGCTTCGCCGTCGTAGCGTTCCATCCGTTTGCAATCATCAATCCCACCAAACAAAGTCCGATGCCCAAGGTGTCCCCGGTTGCCGCAATCTGCATACGGTTTAATACATATTTAAAACGGTATACGCCGAAAATCTCCAAAAAAAAGATTGACATACCAAACAGCAGAAAAGCACAGACCAAAACAAAGCGAACCCATTCAATAATCCCCATATTTTTCCTCCCCCTTGTTTTTCCATTCCAGATAGACTCCGACATAGATTTTTGTTAAAATGGTGACGGCTAAAAAACTGATCATCGCATAGATCAGGCAGATATCGACCAAGTACCCTTCCTGTAGCATCACCGCCAAAATGGCGATCGCCACCATAACCATTGTTCCCATCATATTGACCGCAACAATGCGATCCGCCATCCTAGGTCCTACCACAGCCCGGATCAGGCAGGAAAAAAATAAAACCGCCAAAATAACTAAAAGCGCCATAAACAAGATATGATAAGTCTGTTCCAAAGCCGCTATACCGCTATTCATGCCACCCCCTCCTTTTCTGTTGCGCCTCTTCATCCATCGCTTCCATTTTACGGAGCAGATGGACAAATACGCTTTCGTCAATCCCTTCGATCAGCTCTACATCCAACGCATGAACCACTAGTTCATCCCCTTCCAGTTCCATGGTAATCGTCCCCGGCGTCAAAGTAATGGAATTGGCCAGCACGACTTTTGACGTATTCGATTTTAAATCGGTCTTGAATTTAACGATAACCGGATCCACTTCATTCCGATAACTTAACGCCAGACGGATCGCACTCACATTGGCCTTGATAATCTCCCAAATCAAAATCAGAATATAGGCCAGAATATAAGGCAGCTTCCGGAACAACAGGATATCCGTTTCGACGGAATAATCCAAAAATTTACAGACAAATCCATACATCACAGCCGCAATGACAATGCCAAACACCACGATCTCCGATGTAACCTGTCCATTTAGAATAATCCATAAGAATAAAAATAAGATATACATATATACTCACACTCCCTTAGTAATTTACACCCGATAGCATAGTAAATCAAGTGAAATCTTGTATTTTTTGCGAATTATTAGCCTGTAACGCAAAATCACAAACCTGCGTAGACTTGAAAAGATAGAAACCTCATGTTAAAATTATTTTATAATATTGTTTCAATGGGTTTGAACGTCTATGGCCCATTCCAAAATCTTAATCAAATCTATACTACAGGAGGATCCAGTATGAAATTTCTAGTCAACCGCAAACTTGCGACGCGTATAGGTATAGTTACCACAGCAATTACCTGTACGGGTATGCTGCTTCTTTGGTTTGTTGTTTCCAGTCGCGTTGCTTCTATGGTCCAAAACAATATTACGAACCAAATGATTGATGCCGTCGAATCCCGCGCCTCAATCATAAATGAATACGTCACTTCGGCGGAAGAATACATGACCGCCTTCGCTTTAGGCAGCGAAGTGCAGGATCTGCTGCACAACCCGGACGATCCCAACTTACTGTAAAAAGGACAAAAATATACAGAAGATTTTGCCGCTGTCAAAGGCATTTTCGAAGGATTATATATCGCCACTCCTTCCACATATATTCTGACGCACACTTCCCAGGAAGCTATTGGAATCACGACCCGTACCGGCGAATCCCTGGATGAATTCCGCGACACGATTCTGGCCCAACCACAGCTAACCAACCTTGGAATCATGAAATCCCCCGGAACGGGAAGCATGATTCTTTCCATGTACTACCCGCTTTTCGACGGACAGACCTGCATCGGCTATGTAGGAGCCGGCGTCTATGCCAGCCGTTTAATGGATGCATTGTTGAATCTAAATATAGAAGGCCTGCCGCATAGTGAATACGTGTTCCTCAATGTGAAAGACGGTATGTATCTGTATCATCAGGACGAAGAACTGCTCAACACGCAAA
>CAOJLW010000030.1 GCA_948438565.1 uncultured Lachnospiraceae bacterium
ACGCTCTTCCGATCTTTTCAAGAAAAGCGTCTCAAACGACCAACGCTACGCCCTGTTATTGGAGGATATAGACCGCGCAAAGCATGATCTGGATTCTGCTTATAAAAATCTTGCCAATGTCATTGAGCCGGATTTGATTGACTGTTATATCTATGAAGTTCAGTCTGTACAGATGCGCTATAAGTTCCTCTTAAGCCGGGCCAAACAAATAGAGGATTCTTATGCAAAGAATCCTCTGGAAGTTTCAGGTACCTGAAATGTCTCTGTTAAATCGTTTCTGCCGTAAGTAATGCCGGCATAAACCTGCTGTGTATTTTTCATCAGCGGAGCCGAATGATCCTGTTTTGCAGCTTCTATAAAAGCTGCATACAGGTTCTTAAGAACAGCTTCGGCTCCCTCTAGTTCATCTAACCCATTTTTAATTACTGCTTTCGCCATAGCTTCTTTGGCAAAAATATACAATGGATACAAATCCTTTGCTATATCATATCGAAAATTTAAAGATTGCAGCAATTCGTCCACGCCGCGCTGCGCTTTCGCCAATGCTGTGCAAAACGCCTCGTAATCACCCTTTTGAAAACTCTCTTTCGCATCGTCCAAATAGGCAAAAATAATGTCATAAATCACTACAATCAGGGCGCCCCGGTTGCTCTGGCTAATCCTTCTGGTAAAATCCTGTACCTGTTCCTGTTTCATATTTTCCCTCTTTTTTATTGCAGAAGCTGAAGCACGGTCTGTGGAATATCATTGGCCTGCGCCAATACCGAAACGCCGGCCTGCTGTAATACGGTATATTTGGTATATTCGGATACTTCCTTGGCCATATCGACATCCGCAAGGCGCGAAATTGCATTCGTAAGATCCTCATTGGAAGCTTCCAAACCATCCACCGTATGTTCCAGACGGTTTTGGTAAGCGCCGATCGACGAACGCACGGAAGAAACCGTCTCAATTGCAAAATCCAATTGGGAAATTGCCCTTGCGCCGCCGTTTACGCGTGTAACATCCACTTCATCTAAGTAAAGCGTATCACAGGAAACCTCAGGAATCCGCACATCCATGGTTTGATGCTCATTGGCGCCAATCTGTAAAATCATGGTTCCAATATTTGTCACTTCAATGTCCAAATCGCCTATTCTTCCGGGATCTACCATAAAATTCATTTCAAAACCGGCCGCATCCGTAACTTTTATTTTATTGCCGTCCGTTGTAACCGTAGCCTGGTTTCCAAACGACGAATCCAAATTCAACGTAATCTGCGCATCCATACCCGTCGAGCTGGTCAGCGTCGCAGCTCCCAGAAAATCTGCCAAATCTTCATTGCTACACGTTATCTTAACCTCAGATCCTGCGCCATACTGATTGGAAACAAATGCCAGCGTATCTCCAAATTCAAACTCTTTTACCAACGCCTCATAGCCGCCTGTCTCTGGAAATTGTTCCAAATCCGGCGTTGCCCCGGGATCGACAATCATCAGCATAGCGTTACCCTCTTCTGCGCCCTTCCTCAGCTTTTCAAAAACACTTGCGGCGTCTTCGCCCTCTTCAATCTCAATTTCCGCGCCATTGATAATAATCTTCCCGCCCGGAATTACACCCGCGCCGGTCGTAGTCTTTACGGTTGTCTGCGTTGCCGCGGCATCAATCGTCAATTGATAATTTCCCGGACCAACCTGATCCGTAATCGCCATCCTGGAAACCCCGTCCGCATATACGCGGGTATCCGAACTGCCGTCCAGTAATTTCTTAGTATTGTATTCTGTATCCCGGGAAATACGATCGACTTCTTTGTTCAATGATTCAATTTCCTGCTGGATAGCGTCCCGATCCTCTAACTTATTGGTATCCGTCGCAGCCTGCACGGACAACTCACGGATACGCTGCAAAATGCTTGTAATCTCGCCCAGAGCAGAATCCGCAATCTGCAAGACACTGATGCCGTTAGAAGCGTTCTGAGACGCCTGCGTAAGGCCGTCAATCTGCGCCTGCATTTTATTGGAAATTGCAATTCCGGCCGGATCATCTTTCGCATGATTCAACTTCAGGCCTGACGACAAACGTTCCATCGAAGCCGAAAGACCCCCTTCGGTTTTTAGTAATTGTGCGTTTGTAACAACCGCTGACATATTATGGTTAATTTTCATATTCGATACCTTCCTATCCTTTTTCCGCGTCCGTGCAATTCTGTAACATCCCTGTCTGATCTATTATTTTCCTGCAATTTATATCGGCCTAAAATTCCAGTTCCTTAACCGCTTCTATAAAACCCTTTGCAATATGATACAACCGCGCCGTCTGAACCTCATAGGCATCTTCCCCAGATCCGCTTGCCGCCTCCTTATGTCTCGAAAACCTCGAAAAATTCAAAAGCTGGATAAAGGAAACCTGTAAATCGCCTTCTTCTTCTCCAAGTCCTTTGGTAATCTCTGGCAGACGCTCTTCCAGCAGTCGTTTTGTATCCATATTGTCCACTGCAATCAGACCGGATACGCCGTTTTCTTTCGCTTCAATGCTCGCCGCAACCTTACCGGCCTTGGCCGTTTCAAACATTACGTCCACAATTCCTTTTTTCTTTTCTCCGCGCACAATCTTAAGAGAAATATTGGTCACTTCATTTCCCACCAAAACCGGAATCGTATACTCCTCATTCTCAGCCATCTTTCCGGCAATGGAAAGCTGCGCATTCATCAGCTTGAGCTCCCGGATATCCATGCTGGTAATATGCTCGTCATCCGCAAGCATCGTTTTCATTACATTTTCGGCAGTCTCGGCCAGTTCCTCCTGCGCGGCCGCCAGTTCCTTTGGCGTCTTGACCGCATTGCCAAAACGCTCTAAAATTTCTGTTTTTAACGCTTCAAAATCCACAGACTCCCCGGAAAATTCTCCGTCCGCGCGAAACATCTGCGCAAACACCTGATTACGTCTGTTGATCAGGCGGTTTGCCGCCAAAACGTGTTCCACCGTATTGGGAATTTCAAATCGTTCTAACAGCCGGTAAATTTCTTCATCCGTAGCGGCAGCCTGTTGCAATTCTTCCAATTGGCTTTGGGCATATGCCTGATCCAGCGCATTCTCCTGCCCAACCGTCTCCTTGGCATACTCCTCTAAAACCTGCTTTAATTGTTCAGGCGTATAATTCTCCCACTCCGGCGTATCCAACAATTTTTTCATCGTCACCGGCGTCAACGTTTCCATTACGTCCTTCATGCAGTTCGCCTGATAAGCCGTCTCAATCTGATCCACAATGGATTTGCTCTCCGTTTCCATCCGATCCACGCCTGCGAATTCATCATCCACCGTATAATCCATACCGCTCTTTTTCGCGCTCCGCACGGCAGTCAAAAGATTTCGCATTGTAAACTCCGCGCCCTGGCTGACAAGCGCGCCAATGGCGGCTCCGTCCGTCCGTTCAATCTGATTCATCAGACGATATACACCGATAAAGGATTCCCGCTCCTCTGGAGAAATCCCATGGCTCTGCTCCAATTTCCAGAGATATTCGCTAAAACGTTCCGTATCCGCATCGTTACTTTGCGCGCGGATGGCTTCTGCTTTTTGATTGAGCAGCTCTAAATCCATATCGAGCGGATTGTCCCCCTGATGGATCAGTTCGCGCACCGTTGCCGGCGTGAGGTTTGCAAATGTCCGCTGCACACGTTCATCCGCAGCCTTCATCGTCATCACCGACTCTTCATTGATTGGCAGGCTGTTATACGCCAAAATCCGCACTGCACGTTTATTGGCTTCACTGCCTTCCAAACCCAGATCCGCCAGGATATCTTCCACATTGGCAAATGCTTTTTGAATCGAGTCCCCCAAATCCTTTCGCGGCGCCGTCATCAACGCCTCATAACTTTCCCCGGCTTTTTCAAAAGTATCCTTTAATACGCTCCCGGCTTCATGTAAGGCATTGACCGTATCCAAAGGGCGTCCCCGCATCCCAAGCAAATATGCCGGCATTCCCTTCAAATCTTCGACCTTCCGGCTCGTTTCCTCAAACAACGCCGTCATCGATGCGTCCGTAACCTCTTTCCCCTCACCCAGCAAAGAGGCATAATAATGGTTCTCCTGCTCTTTTAAGCTTGCCACCAACTCCTCTAACGGCTTCGTCTCAATCGCAATCCCTCGTTTGATTAAAGCGCGGTTCGCTTCCGTAGTCATAGCGAGCCGAGTTTCTTCTAACATCCGCCTTGCCCGTAAAAACTCAAATCCTTCCCGCGACAAGCTTCCGGCGTCCTGTCCGCTTTCCTCCGCCGCATCCATCACAGCCTGCGTCATACCGACGTCCGTCTTACCCTGTTTGCGCTGCGCAATAGCATATTCTAAGGCGGAAACTGTAATCTCAACATCATTGGCTACCAGATAGGCAATATCCTCGTCCGAGGCCTCCGTTACAATTTCAACGGCGCGTTCCGCCTGCGCCGTCGCCGAATATTCTGGTAACAGCATCGCATCCGTTGGCCGATCCCCTTCCGCTACCGCAGTTGCAATCGCAGCTGCAATCTGACTGCCGTCTGCCGGAAGCCGTAAACTGTTTAATTTTTGCAAATATGAAAAATTATCCGCTGTAAGCGCAATGTTGTTTTGTACCATCCACTGGCCGTCTGCCAGCGCCTTTTCGTCGGCTTCCCCTCCGGCAGCCGATATAATCTGTTCCATTTGTCCTTTTAACGCTTCAAAATCTATCGTCTCTTCTTGCGGAGCCGTATAAGAAGCGCTTCCGGAAAACTCCGCCATATACAAATTGGAAATACTCGGCGGCAAATGATTGTCCAGCATATATTTAATCGCGCCTTCCGACAGCGCCTGCAATTGCTCTGCCTGCTGGTACGCCTTTAACCCTTCGGCCATATTTTCTTCTGTGGCCGGAAGATCCGCATCTTCAAAACTGCGTTCCAACTGACTTACCGCCGCTGCGCTCCCTGCCAGCTCCTCTAGCTGTTCCCTGGTCAGGGAATCTCCCATATAGGAAATATCCACCCCTGCCTTTGCCAGCTGCGCTTTAATCTTATCAACAACCGTAACAATCGTATTGCTGTCCGATCGCAGACCCGAAAAACCCTCTTCTTGCAGTTTTTGATAATCCTCCGGCGTCATTGTATTGGCCAATACGGCCATTTGATCTTTACGCGCAGCAGCGTCCATCTGACCCCCGAATTTTTCTTCCAACTCTTCCAGTGCACTTTTGCTTTTTAGGGATTCCTTGTCATAACCTGCTTCTTCCACGCGGATCGACGGATCTAACGCGTCCATTTTACTTTTTGCCACTTTGGAAAACGATGTCGTCACTTTCGCATGGGCAAGCGGCTGTTCTTTTTGCACCGTTTGATCCAGCAGGGATCCTTTTTCTATTTTCATCTCTTTATCCTCACACCTTCCCAGTTACAGGATATTTTTCCTAAAGCTGTTATTCTATTACTTATTATGTCGGACAATATAAAAGAAAACTAAATACATAATTGCTAAAATATACGCTCCTTAAACAAAAACGCCCTGCCGTAACCGGCAGGGCGAACATTTTGCTCTATGCATTTTTACAAAAAAACATATTTACAAATAAATAAGAGGGCCAGTATATACATTAACGGCGTAATTTTTTTGGATTTGCCGCAAATGACATTGATTGCCACGTAGGAAATAACGCCAATCGCAATTCCTTCTGAAATGCTGTATACCAAAGGCATAGCCAACATACACAGATAGGCCGGAAGCGCCTCGGCCGCGTCTTCAAAGTCCACCTGCAAAATAGCGGAAACCATTAAAAACCCGACAAAAATCAAAGCCGGCGCCGTAGCAAACCCCGGAATTGCCGTAAAAATTGGGGCAAAGAAAATTGCCAGCAAAAACAGGCCGCCTGTTACGACCGAAGCCAGACCCGTTCTGGCTCCTTCTCCTACGCCCGCAGAACTCTCTACAAACGTCGTCGTCGTAGAAGTCCCAAAAACAGCCCCCACGGAAGTTGCAATCGCGTCCGCCAATAACGCCGGACGTATCCGCGGAAGTTTTTCTTCCTTATCCAGCATCCCGGCTTTTGCAGAAACGCCTATCAGCGTACCAATGGTATCAAACATATCCACAAACAAAAACGACAGCAATACCACAATAAAATTAAAGATGCCTACTCCGGAAAAATCAGCCTGAAAACACTGTCCAAACGTTATGCCGATTGCCGAAAAATCTGTAAACCGCAACGACGGGTACAGAGAATAAAAACCGTTTTCTGCATCCACGATATATATCCCTGCCGCCTGCGCCAACATACCGAGCGCCCAGGTTGCTACGATGCCGACTAAGATCGAGCCTTTGACTCCTTTAATGTATAATATGGCAGTCAAAAACAGACCGACCAATGCCAATACCGCACAGATCCCCTGCGTATGCCAATTACCGGCAAAATCCACATAGGATACCAGCGTAGAATCATTGGCTACTACAATATGCGCTCCTTGCAGTCCAATAAATGCAATAAACAAGCCGATTCCTGCGCTGACGCCTTTTTTTAACGTACTCGGAATCGCATTAAAAATCGCTTCCCGCACGTTTGTAAGGGACAGAACAATAAATATCAACCCTTCTATAAACACCGCCATTAAGGCTACCTGCCAGGTATATCCCATCGCGCCGCAGACCGTAAATGAAAAATAGGCGTTTAAACCCATCCCTGGAGCCAACGCAAACGGATAATTGGCCAGCAAAGCCATGGCAAGCGTCCCCACAAAAGAAGCCAGACAGGTTGCAATCAGCACTGCCGTAGCATCCATATTGGAGCCAAATTCGTTGCCAAGCAAGCTCGGATTGACCGCCAAAATATAAGCCATCGTCATAAACGTCGTAATCCCGGCAATCACTTCAGTCTTAACCGTCGTATGGTTCTCATGTAACTTAAAAAACTTTTCCAACATCATCCTACTCTCCCATCTTATTTGCCATCATATGTAACCACAGACGCCACCGGATACTTCGAAAGCCTGTCCCTGCCTTTTAAACCTGCAAGCTCCATTAAAAAGACAATCTTAACCACTTCACCGCCCAACTCTTCTATCAGGCTTACGCAAGCTTCAATCGTCCCGCCTGTGGCAATCAGATCATCTACCAAAACCGCTCTCTGTCCCGGTTGGATAGAATCTCTATGCATCTCGATTTCCGCGCTGCCATATTCCAAGTCATATTTGGCGGAAATCGTTTCACAAGGCAGCTTGCCTTTTTTCCGAACCGGCACAAACGGTTTGCCCAATGCATATGCAATCGGAACGCCGAAAATAAAACCTCTGGATTCTGTTCCAACCACTACGTCAAACTCTATGCCTTCCAATAATTTCAACATAGAATCAATGGCCAGTTTCAGTCCATCCGCATCCTGCAAAACAGTCGTCACATCCCGGAATATAATCCCTTTTTCCGGAAAATCCGGTATGCTTCTTACATATTCTTCTACTTTTTTCATCCTTTGCACCTCCTTTCCCCGCTCCATATCCATCGGCTGATTGATTGATATCTCATCCGCCCGCCTGACGGACAGGAAAACCTAACTTACAGCAGTTAATAGGATATAATTTCATATCCAGTATCCGTAACCAATACCTGCACTTCCCATTGAGCGGAAGGCTTGCCGTCCTCCGTGTAGACCGTCCAGCCGTTGGCGTCGTCGATATAAATTTCCACACGCCCCATATTGATCATTGGCTCTATCGTAAAAATCATACCCGGCGCCATTAACATCTCCGTGCCGCGTTTGCTGTTATAGCTGACCCACGGTTCTTCGTGGAAATCCACCCCGACGCCATGCCCGCCGATTTCGCGCACTACGGTATAACCATTGGCAAAAGCATGATCATGGATTGCCTGCCCCATATCGCCCAGAAATCCCCAGGGTTTTACCTCTTTTAATCCAACGTCAATGCACTCCCGCGCCACTTTCACCAGCCTTTTTTTCTCGGGACTGACTTCCCCGATACAAAACATCCGGGAAGAATCGGAAAAGTAACCGTTTAATTTGGTAGAGATATCAACGTTAATGATATCTCCGTCTTTTAACACCACATACTCTGACGGAATCCCATGGCAGACCTCATGGTTTAACGACGTACAGGCGCTTTTCGGAAACCCCTGATAATTTAACGTTGCCGGAAAACCGCCCATACTTGTCGTCTTTTCATAGACCATCTCGTCGATCTCCTGGGTGGTCATGCCCGCCCGGATATGCTCCGCAACGTAATCCAGCGCCGCAATATTGACCTGCGCGCTTTTTTTGATGCCCGCAATCTGATCGGCATTTTTAATCATACTGTGATCCGGCACAATATGCCCCGCCTCCCGGATCCTTTCAATCTTTTCATCAAATGCCTGGTGGCAGGTTTTGTATTTTTTCCCGCTCCTACACCAGCATGGCTCATTTCTCCCTATTTTATGCGACATAACCATCCTTCCAGTCCCTTATAATGTAATATTTCCAAAATTTAATCGCTTCCACAGCTTATTATTGACTTCATACGTATACTGTTTTAACAGTTCCTGATACATACTGCCATCTACATCATACTCCCTGTTGTCAACCCCCTCCCGATCGGCATACGCCTGCTGCGCTTTTTGCGCCAGCGCAATTTGTTCAAACTGCGTTTCAATCTCTGTTTCCGGAATACCCAGACGCTCCTGGCCTTCTTCTTCCAAATCGTTCCAAAAATCCTGCTTTTGATTGGCCATATATTGCCTCTCCTGGGGCGTCAGCTCGAGACGATCCTGTAACGCCATCTGATAAAAAATTGCGTCATGCACCGCCCTATCCATTGCGAAATTCCTCGCCGCAACCCGGACAAACGAACCATTGGTATGTATATTCCAATATTTACTCGTATGCTCCAAATCATATGCTTTGGCCTGCTCCTGCGTGGCCCACTCCTGATAGGTCAAATACACAGCCAAATCACGAAACCGATATTCCCTGCCGTTTACCGTCACCGCCGTATCATCCAAATGCTCTGCAAATTGAATCGACTCCATACTCTTTGCACGGAATCCGGATGCAAGCGCGACGGCAGCCAGCAGCAGAAACATGGCTGTGGAAAAGGAAAACCGCGGCATATAGTTTCGTTTCATTACAATACCCTCCGCACCGCAACAATCGTCCGGTATGTAGCCGAGCTTGTCGTAATCCCGACTGCCGTACTCTGCGCATGGACAATCTGCCCGCCGCCCATATAAATTGCCACATGGCCGGAATAGCAAATCAAATCCCCCGGCTGCGCATTGGCATAGCTGACGGCCTTGCCACAGCCTTGCAGCGCCGCAGAACTATGCGGCAGGTTGATGCCAAAATGCGCAAATACGCTCATAACAAAACCGGAACAATCCGCTCCGTTGGTAAGGCTGGTTCCTCCCCATACATATGGATTGCCGACAAATTGGCAGGCATAAGAGACAACCGAACCCCCGTCTACATTCGTAGCATATCCCGGATTGGAGCCGCCGCCGCTCGCCGGCGCGCTCTGGCCGCCGTCTGAATTCCCTGCGCCGCCGTTTTCGGCGCTTCCGTTTCCTGTATTTCTATTGCCAGTATTGCCGTTTTCCACACTCGCATTGGCATTTGCCCGCGCCGCCGCTTCTGCCGCCGCCGCGGCCGCTGCGGCTTCCGCTTCGCGCTGTCTGCGCTCTTCCTCCTGAATAATTTGGTTCTGCGCCGCAATCAACTCTTTAAATTCATTTGCAGCGGCCTGCGCCGTCACAAGCTGATTGTCATAATCTCCCATCTGGGCGCGTTTTTGCGCCAGAACATTTTCCAGGGAATCCTGTTGCAGAGCATATTCCTCCTGCATAACTTCCAACTCCGCTTTTTCCGTTTCAACCGCCGATTTCAAATCTGCAACCTGCTGTACGGTCTGCCGGTACTGCGTCAAAAGATTCCTGTCATATTGATAAACATCGGATACATACTCGACACGGTTTAAAAAATCTGACATATCGCTCGATCCAAGCAACGCTTCTATCATCGCGGTGTCGCCCCGTTCATACATAAACTGAATCCGTTTTTTCATGGAGGCATATTGCTCCGCTTCCGTCTGCTGAGCAACCGCAAGGTCTGCCGTCACCTGTTCCAACTGTAGGTTTTTATCATTCAGTTCACCCTCTAAAATATCTATATTCACCAAGAGGTTTACCAGCTCGGCGTCTTTCTCGTCAATCTCACCCTGCAATGCGGACTGTTGCTGTTCAATCGCTTCAATCTGCCGTTTCGTCTCATTTAAGTCCGCTTCCGCTTTTTCTTTGGCGTCTTTTGCCTTAGACATCGTACTTGCGCCTACCGGCTGTATATGTGGAAACATCAAAACCAACGCCAAAATCACTGTGAAAGCCTGCCTTATTTTCTTTTTATTCACATTCATCCTCCTTTATCCAAACTATACCTTATTTATTATAGCATTGACGTTTCAAATCCACAAGCATTTCAAGCGAAAGAAAAAGCAAAGAAAAAGAATGGAAAATTCCATTCTTTTTGCAAACGCAGCCGCCTATCCCACAGTTTTGATAATCAACAATTTTTCTCCGGGTTTCACAACCCTGCCCGTTAAGTGGTTTGTTTCTATTAGATTTTCCACTGTTGTATGATTTTCTTTTGCGATGCCAAATAAACGATCCCCTTCCCTGGCAATATACCCTACGATGCCCGGACTTTGCTGCAAGGCCGCAAGATCCAGTTCCGACTCGTCAATCTCTGTAATCGCCTGTTTTTCCTGCTGTTCAAATGCGAGAAGGTTTAAGCCAATCACAGCCTTTACATCAATCGTGCGACTGTCAGCCAACACGGTCGTCACCTGTTCGATTACTCCGTCCAACTGGATTTTTACAGGATTTACCGCCTTTGGCATTTCAATTGTCTGAGAAAACGGAATAAACGCGCGTTTCGCGCTCAGAGGCATTGCGTCGTCCGACGTCATATACAGAATTTCCACCGTTAAAATCCCCTCTGCAAGCACCCCTTCATCGGTAACCGTCGTCTGTTCTATCGCCAGTTTCTCCTCATTTACGCAGATCTGTAAAATATCTTCCTGTTCCCCATCCATTTCCACTTTATCCGCAATCCTGCATTTTGCGTCATTTTTAACCAAAAGCTTTTCAAAAACAGCCGTTTGAAACGACGGCTTTACCTGTCGATCCAGCGCGTAAATATCAGAAATCACTTCTATTTGCTCCTCTTTCCAAAGGTAAATAGAAAGATTCACCACCATTTCCAGCAAAATATTGCGCTCCTCGCCATCTTCATCCGGCTGTATCTCCAAATCAGACTGCGCAAGGCTTGCGCCGATCCTGTAAACCAGTTCTTCCTCACAGGTGTTGCATTCTACATTGCCTTGGATCGGCACAGTGGTTTCAAACCATTGCAGACGCTCTTCCTCTTCGCTGCCCGAATACAGCACATAGATTAACGCTTCCCCGGCCACTTCAATTTCTCCGTTTCTGAGACGACTGTTAATCCCGCGCAATTCCACGCTGCTCCAGAGGATTTCATCCATATTCGGCTTATTGGACGATAGGGATATTTCCTTGCGTATCCGCAGCGTATCCTTTTTATCCGTAATCAGTTCCAACGTTTCTAACGTTTCCTTTTCAATCTCGCAGCCGCCCTCTTCTTTTACCCCGGTCAAAACCGACGCTTCTTCCGGCTTTTCCGCTACGGCGGTAAATTCAGCAAGCGACCGGATGCTCAGTTTTCTGGAATTGATGACGCTGACGGAAATATCCTCAATCCTGCCTTCCATTTTCACCGGATCTAATTCCACAACCCCGTCAATGCTTAGGCTTTCCTGAAACGGAATCTCCCCGTTTAAGCTGTTAATCTTTCTGCCGTCCAAATCCGTGCGATACAGAATGTCAAACGCAAGCGTCCCTTTAAACCAGACATGGCCGTTATTCGCATGGATTTCATCAAACTGGATATTCCCCCTCTCCCTGATGATTTTCGCCAAATCCGGCTTGAAATCTGGCAGATTATAGTCATCATCCAGCGTAATTTGGCTGAATGCCCGGCCAACTTCCCTGTTCTTATGCAAAATCTGTCTTTCTAACTCCACAAAAAAATCCTCCGTTCTGAATTTGTACTATCTTATTCAGAACAAAGGACGTTTATTCCTTCTATTAACAAAGCTTCATTCGTATTTCCCGTGTAATAATATCTGTGTAACTAAATGATAATAATTGTGGCGGATTATCTGTCCTGGAATCTTCTACCAGAATTGTAAATACACTTGGGTATGCGTTTTGTATCACACCCTCCTGGACATCAATTTTATTCCTCCCGCGGTCCAGTTGAATCATTACCCTGCTTCCACACTGCTGGTGTACCGATGCACGTACTTTATTGATATCTTCCTGCTGCATTCTAATTCCTCCCTTTTCTGTGGCTGCTGACGCATGAATTATCTGGTTAATATGTTCAGTTCAGTATAGCACAGTGATAAAACCTTGTCAAAAGGAATTTGCTTCCAAGCCGCCTTTCGGGCATATCTACTGGAATATGACATTTTTCTCTAAATTTTTTGTACGAACCACCACATATGGAAAACTTGGCGCCGCGTTTTTCTTTTCATCCTTGGTCGGACCTATCAAATTCGTATCAAACACCATCGCATTTTGCGTCAGATAAAAATCCAAAATCTGTATACTGTACCCGCCGGTTTCCTGTTCTCCGTATCCTCTCACCACATACAGAAACTTGTCGCTTTCATAGGTCAGTTTAAAATCGGCCGCCTTTTTTTCCGATATTTTCTCCGCCAATTCCTCTGGAACCGCATCTTCTTCCACCATTTCATAAGCCAAATCGCGGATTTTACTCCCATCCGTCTTTTCTACCCCACATCCCCCAAGCGCTGCAATCACGACGAAAACCAATACAGCCGCTATGTAATCCAACAGACGGCAACCCTTTCTGCCGCCACCGTTTTGTATCTCTTTCATATATCCCTGCTTTTGCTTTTTTATAAGTTTATTCATGGATTGCAGTTGTAATTCCAACTTGCAGTTAGTATAATAAACCTAAAGCATTTTTCAGAAAGGATTGGACCATGTCCATAATACCATGATCAGACTTTTTTTTACCGCTCTTTTTATCATTTGTTTCCTACTGCTTGGCATACCCATCCTTGGGATCACATGGCTAATCGGCAAAAAACACCGCTATGCCGCCGACCTTTCACAGCTCCGTACCGTACAGTGGGCGTTCCGGGTCATCCTGTTTCTCTGCGGAACGAAGCTAACGGTCATCGGGGAACATAATATCCCCAAAGATACCGCAGTCCTCTATGTGGGAAACCACCGCAGTTTTTTTGACACAGTCATCACGTATGCACGATGCCCGGATCTAACCGGATACGTCGCCAAAGATTCCATGTTAAAAGTCCCTCTTCTGTCGCTTTGGATGAAACGGCTTTACTGCCTGTTCTTAAACCGTGACGACGTAAAAGAAGCGTTAAAAACCATTCTGACAGGGATAGAACAGGTCAAACAGGGAATTTCCATCTGTATTTTCCCGGAAGGCACCCGAACCAAAAATACGGATGAAACCGAAATGCTTCCATTTAAAGAAGGCAGTCTAAAAATAGCGGAAAAAACCGGATGTCCAATCATCCCTATGGCCATTACCGGCTCCGCCGATATTTTTGAAAACCATTTTCCCTGGATATATTCCGCCCATGTCACCCTACAGTACGGAGAACCCATTTATCCAAAGGAGCTCTCCAAGGAAGAGCAAAAACACCTGGGCAGCTACACCCAGCAAAAAATTCTCGCGATGCTTATGCAGTCAAAGCTTCCACAATCTGAAAAAACTGCATAAAATGGGACGCTTTTACTAAA
>CAOJLW010000031.1 GCA_948438565.1 uncultured Lachnospiraceae bacterium
GTCTGCAAACGCCAAAGAAATTATTGGTCTTGTCAAACAAGGCGGTAAAGTAACCGGCTATCAGCTTTCCGACGAACGAATCGTCGATAAAGCAGAAGGCGTCGCGCTTGCCAAAGCCGGAGAAATCGCGGGGGTCGGCATCGCGCACCGCAGGGGCACGGAATATTTAAAATCTATCCCTGACGGAACAGATGAAAACAATCTCAGCCATCTTCCCACAGTAAAGGCTTCCGTCAATTAAGAAGGTCTTTCCTATGAAATAAAATAGGCAACCAGGGGCAAAACGAAAATCTCTTTCCCTTTTGCCCCTGGTTGATAACGGATAACGCCCGTTATATGGTACGGTTCATCTGTTCAATAAATTCCGCCGCGTCGTCCGGCGCGTCGTCCATAGACTCATCGCCCACATCGACTACATGGACTTCTTTGCGGTACAAAATATCATACATAACTGGTACGATAAACATTGTCATAAACGTCGCATAAAGCAAACCGCCCGCCACAACCAGCGCCATACCCCTGCCCAATTCACTGGCCGTATTTTTACTAAATACCATAGCAAGCATTGCCAGAATTGTCGTAAATGCTGTCATTAAAATTGGCCGCATACGCGTTTTTCCAGTTGCAATCAATGCGTCTTTCCTGGTCATACCGCCAATACGGAGTTGATTGGTATAATCCACAAAAACGATACCGTTGTTGACTACCGTCCCCATCAATACCAAAAATCCCATCAACGTAATCAAAGACATTTGCTCCCCGGTAAAGAGCATCGCAAGCAATCCTCCGGTAAATGCCAATGGCACGGTAAAAATAACGATAAACGGGGACAACAGACTCTGGAACTGCGCTACCATAACCAGATAGATCAACAAAAACCCAAGCAGCAGCAATTTGCCCATCTGCTCTAACATATCGGTTGTATTGGACGTTTCGCCGCCAAATTCATACCGATACCCATCCGGCATATCATACTCCTGCAATACCTTTTCCACTTCCCTGGACAAAACAGTCGTATTATAGCCGTCTAAAGTCTCCGCTGTTACACTCATCAGACGTTCCCCATTGGAACGGTTAATGCCCGCTACGCTGCTGCCATAATCTAATGTTGCAATTTCACTCAGTTTATGCGTTTCCGTAACGGTTTTTCCATCGTCATCCTGCTTCTGTGTCTCAAATTCCATATCCATCAGATTTTCTTTGGTCAGCAGATCTGTTTCATCGACAATCACAACGTCCATATCCGTTTCATCGACCGTCATAGTCACCGCCGTCTTATCGGTCGTCAGGCGTTCCGTAATATCGCCGTATATCTGCGCCCCGGTCAATCCCAAACGCATAGATTGATCCTTGTCGATATTCAAATGGATTTCTTCATCGGCCTCTTCCTGTCCGTTGCTGATATTGGTAAACCCTTCCACTTTTTCGAGCATACCCATAAACTCTTCGCTGATATTCTTCAACGTATCCAAGTCTTCTCCATGGATATCAACCTGAAGGCCACTGCCAAGCATCTCGTCCATTTCTCCCATCATCGAATTGGAAACGACAACTTCACAGTCCATGTCCTGTGTTTTTTCTTCGATAGAACTGCAAATAGCCTCTACCTGCTCTTTATTGCTGTAATCCTCCGTTGGCAGAACAAAATAGGAAAAGCTTCCATAATTATCTTCGGAAGAATCAGTCATCCCTCCCATTAAGCCTGCCGAACTGCTGCCATCCATCGCGCCGGCATACGCTACGCCTTCCACCTGTAAAATCGTTTCCATCACGGAATCTGCTTTCTGATAGGCCGTCTCTTTATCATCCTCATCCGGTATCGTAACCGTTACGGCAATCTGATCGCTGCCCATATCCGGTATTAAAACAATACCCATATTTAATACGGCGGCTATACAAAATACCAAAAGCGCAATAGAAATGCCCAATGGAATCACTTTAAAGCGCAGACAAAAATTTAAGACTGCGGCATAGGCGTCGAGAAGCTTATCAAACATTCGACGCTGCTTTGACTTTGCCTTTTTTAACAAAGCTGCGCCAATCGTAGGCACAACCGTCAGAGCAACAGCCAGAGACGCCGTCAGCGCAAAGGTAATCGTCAGGGCAAACGGAAGCATTAAATCCCGTACCATGCCCGTCGTAAACACCATCGGGAAAAAGACGCAGATCGTCGTAAGCGTAGACGCAATAATCGCGCCCGCCACCTGTTTAGCTCCCTGAACCGCCGCGCGCGGGGCATTCAGGCCACGATAACGCAAACGGTAGATATTTTCAATCACTACAATCGAGTTGTCTACCAGCATCCCGACTGCCAAAGACAAACCGGACATGGACATCATATTAATGGAAATCCCTGTAAAATACATAATGACAATCGCCGTCAACACACTAAATGGAATACTAAACGCCACAACTAACGTCGGCCGGATATCCATCAAAAAAATTGCGAGAATCACAATCGCCAACAGCGCGCCCACCAGCATACTAGAGACAATGCTCTGGATAATAATGGAAATATATTCCCCCTGATCGACTAATGGAGTAATATTCAAGTCCGAATATTCCTCCTGCAATTCCTCTATGGCGTTTAAGCATTGCTTGGAAACGTCGCTGGTGCCTGCCGTGCTGCTTTTAAAAATAGAAAGGATCACGCCGGGATCTCCATTGACTTTTGCATAGGCGTCCCCTGCGTTATCAATCGTCGTAAGATCGGCCACATCCTCTAAATGGATATCTCCAATATCATCCAGTTCACACAAAACCATTTTGGCCAGTTCATCGGCCGAAGTATAATTCTCCCCAACCTTTAACAGCCATTGTTTATCATCTTGATCGTCAATATACCCGGCGGGCATGGAAAAATTTTGTGCGTAAATCATACCGGATAAAGCTTCTAACGTCAGCATTTGGTTGATATTCGCATTTTTCCGCGCTTCCACTACGGAATCCTGATACGTCTGATTGGCGTTTTCTAATTCTTCCTGCGCTTCTTCCATAGCTGTCTTGGCCGCTTCGATCTGCGCATTGCCGGAACCAAATCCTGCCGCCGCAGAAATCTTACCTTCCTCCGCCTGTTTGTAAGCTTCGTCAACCGTAGACATCTGACTTTCCACCTGCTTTAAGACTTCCTCCGCCACTTTCATTTCCACATTCAAGTTAGCAAGCTCTGTCTCAAGCTGTGGAAGCCTTACATTGACAACTTCATAGAGCTGTTTTAAGGTTTTCTTATCTAAATCCTTAGCCTGCGCGGCAATCTTGGAATCTATCTGGGAATCCGGCATAGCGGCAAGCGTTTCCACCGCTTTCTTAAAATATTTGAGCTTATCCGGATTGTCCATGGCGTCTTTTACATCCAGCGGCATCTGTGCTGCGTCGAGCGGACTATATTCGCCCAACTGCGCCTGCATAGCTTCCGCAGCCGCATGCATCTGCGCAAACATTTCATTTAAGCTGCTATATGTACGTTCAATTTTATTCTTTTTATAAATATCTTTTTCCGCCTCTAAGGCCTTTTGGCTCGCCTGTAGGCTGGCCAACTGAGAGGCATAGGCCGCCCTTGCCGCAACCGCCTCATTTAACTGTAATGTCGCATCTGCAAGCTCCGACGTCGTCGCGTTCTGCTGATTGGACAATTCCTGTTCCTGTTTATGAATCTGTGATCTGGCTTCTGTCAATGAATTTTCCGCATCGGAAAGCTCTGCTTTCGCATCGGAAAGCTTTTCATTGGCTAAATGCAGCACTTGATCATTAATCTTATCGATCTTTTCCTGATTTAAACGCACCTCAATCGACTGTTCCACCATACCGATATCTGAAACGCTGGCCACGCCTGCCTGCCGTTCAAAATACGGAATCACCACTTCATCTGCAAAATCCGAAAGCTCGTAGATATCCTTTCCCTCATAGCTGACGCTGGCATACATCGTGGCCATCATATCCATACTGATTTCCATGATATTGGGCGTACCGCAAGTATCCGGCAGTTGAGATTCCAACTGATTGGTAGCCGAAGAGACTTTGACCATAGCTGAATCCATACTGGTGTCCTCTGCAAATTCCAACATCACCATGCTGTAGTTCTCCGCGCTGGCGCTGGTCACATTTTCCACACCATTAATCGTCCCCAGAGAGCTTTCCATCGGCTTCGTTACGTTTTCTTCTACTTTTTCAGGACTTGCTCCCGGATAGGTCGTAATCACCACCATATAGGGCATACTCATATCCGGCAAAAGATCCGTTTTCATCCCCGTTAGAGAAACCATCCCGATTACCAATACAATGATTACCGCAACCAGGACGGTAAACGGCTTTTTTACGCTATATTTTATCATTTTTTCCTCCGCTGTTATTGCAGACTATTCTCATGAAACGACTGTATTTTATCATAATATAGCAACTACGAAAACGGATTTAACGATTTTTTATAGTTTTTTCAGATTTCATTATCCCTTTAAAATGTCCAAAGCTGCGGTCAAATAGTGATTGTCCACCTCATAGAATTTACCGGCGTCGGCTGCTTTCGCAAAGGATGGATCAATCGGCAGTTTTCCAAGCACAGGAAGGGAAAGCATGTCCGCCGCTTCCTCGATATGGCTTTCTCCAAATACCGAAATCTGTTTCCCGCAGTCCGGGCATTTTAAATAACTGAAATTTTCGACAATCCCAAGTACCGGGATATGCATCATCTCCGCCATATGATAGGCCTTTTTGACAATAAGCTGCACCAATTCCTGAGGCGACGTCACAATGATAATCCCATCTATCGGAATAGACTGAAACACGGTCAGCGGCACATCCCCTGTTCCCGGCGGCATATCCACAAACAGATAGTCCAAATCCCCCCAAATCACATCTGTCCAAAACTGCTTGACTGCCCCTCCAATCACAGGCCCTCTCCAAATCACCGGAGCTTCCTCATCATCCACCAGCAGATTGATCGACATAATTTTCGTCCCGTCCTCTGAGGGTATCGCATACATACCGTCGTCCGTCCCATACGCCGGACCATGCAGGCCAAACATTTTGGGGATAGACGGTCCGGTAATATCCGCATCCATAATCCCGACTTCATAGCCGGCTTTCCGCATGGATACGGCCAGCGAAGCCGTAACCAAAGACTTTCCGACGCCGCCCTTTCCGCTGACCACGCCGATCACTTTTTTGACGGAGGATAACGGATTGATTGGCTCGATCATACTGTTTTGCCCGTTTTTACTTGAGCATCCTTCACAGCTTTCTTTTGAACAACTGGATGCGCTGCTGCACGTACTGTTTTCTGGCATTTTTCATTCCTCTTTTCTTTCATTATTATTGGTGTCAGTATTATAATACAAATTGCAATTATTCCGCAAGAGCCAAACGGCCTATCGTCATATGCAAAAGACGGAATACGAAACAAGGGCTTCGTATTCCGTCTTTCTTAAGTTTTATCCGCTATCCGGCCTGTTGTTAGTTAGAAGAACCAGACATTTTCTCTTCCTGGCTGCGGATCATTTTACGAACCATTTCTCCACCAATAGAACCTGCCTGTGCAGAAGTAAGGTCGCCGTTGTACCCTTCCTTCAAAGGAACGCCGATTTCAGAAGCCACTTCCTGTTTAAAACGATTTAAAGCCTCTTTTGCTTCCGGTACCTCAACTCTGTTTGTCCTACTTGAACTTGCCATGGTAAAACACCTCCATAGTTTTTCTCCGGCTTCGCCGGTTTTGTTTTTGGGCAAACGCTGTTTTGTTTACCCTGAGAATAGTATGGTACGAAAAACATTTTTTATGTTTGGAAAGTTTCGCCATTTTATTGACAGGCAGGACAAAAGGAAATATGCTTATGATAAATATATTTACAGGAGGTCATCTATGAGTAAAACAGGTATTTTTATGGCCGACGGCAGTGAAGAAATTGAAGGTCTGACCGTCGTTGATATCCTTCGGCGCGCCGATTTGGAAATCGAAATGATATCCATTCAGGCGACCACATCCGTCACAGGTTCCCACGGCATCCAATGGATCGCAGATACCACGTTTGAGGCGGTTGACTTTGATACGCTGGACGCCATCGTGCTGCCGGGCGGGATGCCGGGTACGCTAAAACTGGGCGACCATGCGGGCGTAAACTCCGTTGTTAAAAAATTTGCAAAGGAAGGCAAACTGGTTGCCGCCATCTGCGCCGCGCCTTCCGTGCTTGGCGCCGCCGGAATCCTGGAAAGCAAACGCGCCACCTGCCACCCCGGCTTTGAAGCCAAATTGACCGGAGCCACTACGTCTCAGGACACGGTTGTCACGGACGGCAATATCATCACCAGCCGCGGCATGGGCACGGCCATTGATTTTGCACTCGCGATTGTGAAATATTTCAAAGACGATTCTGCCGTAGAAGATTTAAAGCAGAAGCTTGTCTACCGATAGGAGGCGCTATGGAAATTGAGCGCAAATACTTGATCCAAACGCCGCCGGAAAACTATCAGTCATTTCCACATACGGAAATGGAACAGGGTTATCTTTCCACGTCTCCGGTCGTACGTATCCGCCGATCCGACGATGCATATACCCTGACTTATAAAAGCGGAGGACTAATGGTCCGGGAGGAATATAACCTCCCGCTGACTAAAGAAGCCTATGAACACCTTCGCCCCAAAACCGACGGCATTTTAATCCACAAAATTCGCTACAAAATCCCCTATCAGGATAAATATACCATCGAACTGGATTTGTTCCAGGACGATCTCGCTCCATTGATATTGGCTGAAGTGGAATTTTCCACCAAAGAAGAAGCGGATCGCTTTTCCCCACCGGACTGGTTTGGGGAGGACGTCACATTTTCCAATCGGTACCACAACAGTGTGCTTAGTCAGGCAGGACAGGCGGTTTTATAAGAACCGCCTGTTATTTTTGCCACGTCCTTAAACGCGTAGACTCAAACTTCTGCATCGTACGAACACTGCTTAAAAGCTGCTGATAGCGCATATCCAGACTGCCCTCCGGTATTACCAGATCGAGCACAACCGCAAAATCATCAATCAACCTGTCGGTTACCGCATTGCCCAGCGACTTTATCACATGATATTTTTCTTCCAGCGTGTCCGCGTCCAAAAACTGCAACAACGCCGGATTCGCCTGTTCTTCCTGCTGCGCCATTTTAGACGCGTCGGTCTGCGCCTGCCTGCTATCCGGCTCCTGATTGACGGGTTCGATAGCCGCAGGCGATTCCTCCATCAATTCAAAACGGTATTTCTGCCTGCTTTGTGGATACTTCTTACGATCCACTTGACTCATAAACGACGCCAGCGACCTTACAAAATACTCAAAGCTTCCATACAACGCCTGATAAGCCACCATCCTCTCCCGCGTCTCTGAATGGTACGCCACGCATACGATCTGGTATGCTTTCCCTTTAAAATGCATATATTTGTCCCCTGGCCTCGGCAGGTTCCTCTCCATCACTGATCACTTCCTTCTGCATATAATTAAAATCTATGGTAACACAATTTCTTAAAAAAATATAGACAAAAAACAGAAAGATATTTATAATGAATTCTTATCAGAGGGAGGATACTGTTGATCATGTTGACAAACCTAACCAAACGACTGTCCGGAATGCAGTTAATTGCGGGCGGCTTCTTTATCATTATATTAACCGGATCGCTGCTTTTAATGCTTCCTTTCGCCACGAAACCGGGCGAAAGCACTTCTTTTTTGACCGCTCTGTTTTCGGCCACCAGCGCCACCTGTGTGACCGGACTGATTGTCGTAGACACGTTTCGTCATTGGACGGTTTTTGGGCAGATTGTACTGCTTACTTTAATCCAAATCGGCGGACTCGGGTTTATTACGCTTGGCGTTACCGTTTCCATGCTGCTGCGTCGAAAAATCGGTTTAAAAGAACGGGGGTTAATCCAGGAAAGCTTTAATGTCATTGAGCTGCGCGGCCTGGTACGCCTGACAAAACGCGTGATATTTGGCACGCTTCTCTTTGAGCTCTCCGGCGCCATCATCCTAGCTGTTTGTTTTGCCCCAAAAACCGGATGGGGCCGTGGCATTTACTATGGCATCTTTCACTCAATTTCCGCTTTCTGCAATGCCGGATTTGATTTAATGGGACGCTATGAACCGTTTTCTTCCTTGACCGGCTACCGTACACATCCGGTGGTTATGATTACCGTCATGCTTTTGATTACAATTGGCGGCATTGGATTTTTTGTCTGGAACGATTTATTGGAACATCGGCTTCATTTCCGTAAATATGCCCTGCATACTAAAATTGTCCTTACTGCCACGTTAGTTTTGACTTTTGGCGGCGCGCTGATCTTTTATGCGTTAGAAAGCAACCGTCTGTTTTCCGAAATGGCTTTGCATGAAAAAATGCTAAACGCCCTGTTTTGTTCCGTTACGCCTCGTACCGCCGGGTTTAACACAATCGATGTCAACGCCATGACCGACGCAAGCAAGCTGTTTACCGTTATCCTGATGTTTATCGGAGGCGCGCCAGGCTCCACGGCAGGCGGCGTCAAAGTGACCACGATCGTTGTCCTGTTTATCTATATTAAGGCGACTCTGACGCGTACGGTAGGTTACAATATATTTAACCGACGTTTAGAGGACGCTGCGCTGCACAAGGCCGCCGCTATTTTCTGTTTCCACCTGACATTAGCGATGTTCTCTACGATCCTCCTGTGCGCGCTGCAAAATTTTAACGGCGTGAACGCGTTATTGGAAACCTTTTCCGCCATTGGTACGGTTGGCATGACCGCGGGACTGACCACCCATCTCAATACCCTATCCCGGCTTGTCGTTATCCTGCTTATGTATTTGGGGCGTGTCGGCAGCTTATCCTTCGCCATGTCTTTTACGGACAAAAAGAAAATTGCACATATTATGCAGCCTGTTGAAAAAATAAATATTGGTTAATAAATTTGGAGGAAACTGCGATGAAATCCATTTTAATGATTGGCATGGGACGTTTTGGCTCCCACTTATGTATGAACCTGTCCAGGCTCAACAATGAGATTATGATTGTCGATGTCCGTGAGGACAAATTAGAAGATCTGCTCCCCTTTGTAACCAGCGCAAAAATCGGCGACTGCACCAACGAAAAAGTTTTAGAAAGTCTTGGCGTCTCCAATTTTGACCTGTGCATCGTATGTATTGGCAGCAACTTCCAAAACAGCCTGGAGATTACCAGTCAGCTCAAAGAGTTTGGCGCCAAACGCGTCGTCAGTAAAGCCAACCGTGATATCCATGCCAAATTCCTGCTCAAAAACGGTGCGGATGAAGTTATTTTCCCCGATCGGGATATTGCTGAAAAATTAGCCGTCAGCTTAAGCTCCGACGACATCTTTGACTATTTCTATCTGACCGACGGATATTCCATCTATGAAATGGCTCCGCTTCCGGCATGGATTGGCAAAAGCATACTCGATCTGAATTTCCGCGCCAAATACCATTTGAGCATTATCGGCGTCAAATACGGCGATCATACGCAAATCCTGCCCGGAGCAGATTATGTGTTTAAAGCGGACGAACATTTAATTGTCGTTGGCCAGCAAAAAGATATGGAAAAAATTATCCACCATAAATAAAAAGAATGCCATTCGCACTTGACAGCTATAAAAAAAATCGTTATGATATTTAAAGTTGTTTGCGGAAATGACGGAATTGGCAGACGTGCAGGATTTAGGTTCCTGTGTCGCAAGGCGTGAGGGTTCGAGTCCCTTTTTCCGCATTTAAAAATTTCCCATAATACAAAAAAAGTGTGCGTTACAACGCACACTCACGTTGGAGGGCGGCTGCATTAGCAGCCATTTTTTTGCGCGCAGTGCGCATCCTCTCGGAAGTTTTTTCTATGTATGCATCCCAGATCATTTGCCCATTCCATCCCTACGGACATTCCGTTTTCAACAATAACTTACCGCTTTCCATCCCAACCAAGAGCAATTCCAATGTCTGCGGATTTGTATTTCTGTACTTTAAGTGATAAAAAATCTGTTCTACCAATTTTTCTACCTTTTCCTCGTCTTTTTTCGCGCATTTGACATTGGCGTCAAAGCATCCGGACGCCTGCAACAGCAGCGAAAGGGCAAATTTTTCATTGACATAAATATCCTCCGCGCTCCCCCCCGGCAGCAGCTGAAACGGTTTTCTCTTTAAACACCATGACGCCGTATAGGCCATTAACTTGATATAATTTACCAGCTCAATATCATGAAAATGACGTAGCCTCGCAATATCCACTAAAATATCAATCAAACAATATTCAAATATGGAATCGTCAAAATACGCTTTTTGCTCCAAATTTTGCTCATGGTAAAAATTATCCGCCATTTGATAAATTAACAAACCTGCATTTTTGATATATTCATCCGAAAATGCACTATTTAGTTCTCCCTTTAGTGTCTTATACGTCTTATCCTCCATTGAACTTGCCTCTTTCTATATGTTCTTTAAAATATCCCGGAACATTTCCGATGCGTTGATCAACCCTTTGTACTTTTGCGCTTTTTTTATTTTATTGATAATATTTGTTTTCACCTTATGATCTCCGCATTTTTCAATCTCCTCTAAAATATAGTGGTAGACTTCGTTCTCATCCGTGATACCTTCTTGCACGGCGTTTTCAAACTCATTTAAATAGGCATACAAAAATGTCCCCATCTCATCCGCCATACCTGCCGCACGGTTCATAATCTCTAAATAAGCGCCGATCATCTGATTGGATAAATTGTATGGATATCTCAGCTTATGGTCAATCTCGCTCCATGCCTCTTCAAACAATGTCCTAACTTGTATTTCGATGCATAATCCAGATTCTTCATCTTTAATTAAATAATGAACAGAGCGATAGGGTTTTTCTTCCACAATCTCCACTTTGCCTTCGTATATGCCCCTGTGATCGCCTTTGCGGATATAGGCAAACGGAGGCTCATGCAAGCGATCCGCATACTGATCCATCAGAAAATCGTGTACGCCTAACCAATCTTCCTTGAACAGAAGGAGAATCCGAATCCCCATCAAATCCGTAATGTATTCCGCATAATTGCTATGGGATATCGCTTTCCTCTGTTTTAAATATTGGGGATTTTTTCTAATCACCTTTTCTATCAAATGCGTGACGTCTTTTACTCTATAACCTAAAGAATGAACATAGGCACACTGTTGTATCTTTTCCACATAACTCCTAACAGTCGCTGTATGTTCACTCTTTTTCTTTCGGAAATCTTCCGCTATCAAATCCAACTCATCCCACGATAACATGGACTCCCGAAACGTCTCGTCCGAAATATTAAATTGTTTTAAAAAGGCTTTCTGCTCATCTGTTTTCTTGAACATCTTTTCGACCTACTTCATACATGTCGTTTTCTCAATAATCCCCGAATTTAACAAATGGAGATACGAAGAAAGCTGCTGATCCATAAACTCCTGATTCATTTCCGGCCCCTTATTGGGCTGGTTATCCTTTGCAAAATCATCCGCTTGTAATTTGCTCATAAATCTATCCATCACTTTTTGGGCTTTTGTCATCATCCATCACCTCTTGTAATCATCCTTTCCTCCATCATTCATGAACTGTGGTACCGTATAGTATAACACACTCAGCTATTAATATGCAAGATGTTTTGTAATTTTAGGATACTTTTCAATTCGCACAATGTAACCGGCGCGCCTTATGACGCGCCGGTTACACCATAAGTAAATTTGCCCTAATTAAAAGCTTTTAATCCAGTTAATCAGCGAATCATGATAGACATTATCCGCAACTTCTTTACGCATCTGATCTGTGACAAATCCATTCTTCTCCATACGCGCCAGAACGGCTTCCTGCAATCCTGCAATCTTTCCCCTTTCAAATGCATCCTGGTCTAATGCCGACTCTGTCGCCGCAGGAGTCGGGATTGGATCAGCAGGGGACTTTTCCACTGGCTCTGCCTGCACTTTTGCTTCACCCGCAGGTACTTTTTGAACTGGCGTCTCTTCGGGCGCTGCCGGCTCTGTTGGCTGGACAGACGCTTCCGGCTCAACGATCACCGGAGCGGACGCCGCTTCCGTCACAGGTATCCAAATATCTCCGGAATTTGCCTGAACATTGACGCAAATAGCGCCATTATTGACGCTAACCCTTTGACCGGACAATGCGCCGATATATTCGGCAACATTTCCGCAAGGCACGGTCATAACGTAATCAGAATCGTCGTTGTTGACTGTAATCACGATCGATTCCCCGTTTAAATTCCGGGCAAACGCATACTGACGATTCATCAGCAGCAATTCTTTATAATCTCCATAGGAAAGCGCTGGTAAAGACTGACGGATTTTGCCCAAAGCCGCAATCAACCGCGTACAGGCATTCTGTTCCAACGCATCCGCATAATCCGAAAGATCGAGCGCCGGTCGCAGGGAATCATCGGAAAACCGTTCTTTCCTGCCCTCGATCCCAAATTCGGATCCATAATATATAGAAGGGATGCCTGGCAATGTGTATAACAGGATATGCACCGGAGTAAAATGCTCCTTTTTATTTAATTTGGTATAAATACGCTCTACATCGTGGTTATCTACAAAGTTGTATAACTTCAAACCATCCGGACGGTTCCCTCCCATCTCATACAGACGTTTCACCGTATGCGCAATTTCAAAAAAATTATGATCGTTATGCCCGGAATACAACGCTTTATGCAGCTGATAATTCGTGACAGAATGCAGCGTACCCTCATTGACCCAACGGCTATAATCGCCATGGATCACTTCGCCCATCAGCCAAAAATCCGGTTTTACCGTATTAGCGGTCTGACGGAGCGCCTGCATAAAATCAAAATCCAATACATCAGCCGCGTCTAAGCGGATGCCGTCTACGTCAAACTCACTGACCCAAAAACGAATCACGTCACAGATATAGTCGCGCACTGCCGGATTTCTCTGATTGAGCTTAACCAACAGGTTGTAACCGCCCCAATTCTCATAGGAAAAACCGTCGTTATATTCATTATTGCCGCCAAAATTAACCTGACAATACCAATCTTTATAAGGAGAACTCTCCCGATTCGCTTTCAGATCCTGAAACGCAAAAAAGTCGCGGCCCGTATGGTTAAATACACCGTCAAAAATTACCTTGATCCCCTGCTTATGACATTCCGCTACAAAATCTTTCAAATCCTGATTGGAACCCAGGCGACTGTCCAGCTTCTTATAGTCTGTAGTTTCATACCCATGTCCAACCGATTCAAACAGAGGACCAATATAGAGCGCATTACAGCCGCTTTTCCGAATATGGGAAATCCAAGGAATCAACTTATTTAGCCTGTGCTCCGGCTCCCCATACGTATTCTGCTTTGGCGCGCCTGCCAATCCTAAAGGGTAAATGTGATAAAAAATTGCCTCATCATACCATGCCATGTGTCATACCTCCTATGTAATTTTCCAGTACGCATGGAACGCACATATAAATATTTCTATGATTTATCTAATAGTATACCATAAATAGATTCATAAAAAAAGGTTACTCTTAAAAAAAGCAGTTTTGACACATATGAATGGATGGATGAAAACAAACCATCATCCACGAACGGGATCTTTACCTTTTCTTGACACACAGTAAAATGACCATTGCTGTTGCAATCAGAAGCTCGGGTTTTTGACAGTTCCATAACGCAAAAAGTACCTACAGGCCGCATAAAGCCT
>CAOJLW010000032.1 GCA_948438565.1 uncultured Lachnospiraceae bacterium
TTGTTTTTAAAATTGTTCCGGCTGCTGTGCTTTTTGGGACGAACAGAGGAAATGGAGCGGGAATTGGAACGGATGGATTTGTCTTTGCTTTCGGCGCGGGACAGGAATGCTATTCTTCCTATTTGTATTGAGCAAAAGCTGTATGGGCAGGCGTACCGGATGGTTGAGGCGTATGGTTTTGGCGATGTCCAGCCCGCTGACCGGGCGTGTCTGTTAAGCAGCCGTATCCAGCAAATCGAATATGCAAACGATCCAGTTTTGGTTTTACTTTGCGCAGATACTTTTTTGGCCGGGAAATACAGTGAAACGATGTTAAAGTACCTCTGTATGTATTACCAGGGACCGACTAAGGTGATGTCGGCTATTTTTAAAAGCGCGTCGGCATTTCTGTTGGATACGCAGGCGATTGCCGAGCGAATTTTGGTTCAGGCGCTTTTTACGGCTAAATTTATAGCGGATATCGGCGCTATTTATCAAAGCTATGCAGCGAATGGCTGTCGTATGGTAAAAGCCGCTTATCTGACATGGTTTTCTTATTTATGTTTTGTAAAGGATATGATTCCGCCGGACGGGTTTTACGATGCTTTACGCGCCTGGCAGTCGGAAGAAAACGAACTCAACGAGGTGTGCGGCCTGGCCTTGCTTAAATATTATGCGATGTATCCGTCTGTGTTGGAACAGGAAGAGGAGCGGGCGGAGGAGCTGTTAAAAAAGTGCCTGCTTCGGGGACGTTCCTTTGCTTTTTTTAAAAAATTGAGTCATCGTATCATTGCCAAGTACCAGTTGGACGATAAATATTTTATAGAATACCATACCGGCGCGAATCGTCAGGTATGGCTGCACGCAAAGCTGCGGGACACCGACGACTATCAGGTGGAAGAGATGCCGGAGGTGTACGAGGGAATTTATGTGATAGAAAAGATTTTGTTTGCAGATGAGGCGATTCAGTATTATATTTCGGAAGAGCTCGACGGGCAGAAGGCAGTGACCAAAAGCGGGGTGATTCCGTGTGAGCCTATGCCGTACCGGGATGAGATGAGCCGATATGAAAGGCTCAATGAGATGCTTTTGCTGCATCCAGATCGGGATGCGGAAAGGCTTTTGGTCAAGATGCGGGAATTTGCGCAGCTGAACTTGGCAGTGGAGACACTGTTTACCATAATAGAATAAGCCGGAGACGATGGTATGGAAAAGAGATATATTGGCATAGATCTAAATGAAAAATATGCGATGGTCAGCTATTACCGGAAAGGGATGAAGGAACCCGGCACATTGAGTATGGTGGCAGGGAGCGAAGTGTATCAAATTCCGCTTTGTATGGCAAAAAAACGCGGGGACAAGCAGTGGCGCTATGGTGAGGAAGCAAAAAAGTGCGCTCGGGCAGGGGACGCTTTTTATGTGGACGGCCTGTTGAAAAAATCCCTGGCAGGCGAGTCTGTCGAATCAGAAGGGGAGATTTATGATGCGTCGGAGCTTTTCTTTCGTTTTTTAAAAAAGCTTATCGGATTGCCATTTAAGTCTGTGGGCGAATTATGGCCGGATAAGCTGGCGATTGTAACAGAGACGATGCATTTAGAGCAGCGTAAGTTATTTGGCATCTTTGCGGAATGGTGCCATTTTCCGTTGGAGCAGCTTCTGCTATTCGATTATCGGGAAAGTTTTTATTATTATGCCCTCAATCAGCAAACGGAGCTTTGCGCGCGCGACGTTGCGCTTTACTATTATACGCAGACCAAACTCCTGTGTTGGATATTAAACCACGATAAACGGACGATTCCCCAGGTTGCAACAATCGAAGAGGGAAGTTATGAGCCGATGCAAGCGGATCGTGATTTGGAGTTTGCCGCTATTGTAGAGAATAGCCTTTCGGGCAGACTGATTTCATCCGTCTATTTAATCGGAGACGGATTTGACGGGAACTGGATGAAGCGATCTCTGCGCGCTGTCTGCTGCGGCAGACGGGCATTTTTGGGGAAAAACCTGTTTAGCAAAGGGGCTTGCTATGCGGCTTTTGTAAAAGCGGGACAAAAGGACTGGCCATATCTTTATATGGGGGACAATGAATTAAAGGCCAATGTCTGTTTAAAAGTAAAAGAGAAAGGCGAAACCGTTTATTTGACGTTGTTAAACGCCGGAGAAAATTGGTATCAGGCTTACGGGGAGTGCGAGGTGATTTTATGCGGCAGCCATACGGTGGATATTTGGTTTCGACAGCCAAAGGGCGTCGATTCTTTGATCCGTTCCGTAGAGCTCTCCGGGATGCCAAAAAGGCCGGATCGAACGACGCGCCTTCGGATTGCCGCAAAACCGGAGTCTGTGGATACGTTTCGGATCACGATTCGGGATCTGGGGTTTGGGGAAATAGTAAAAGCTACGGAACAAATATGGGAAGATACATTTCAGATATAAAGGGGGGATTGCATGGGACAATTGCTGTTGTGCAGCCATGAGCCTGCGTCTATACCGTATTATATGGAAGCGGCTGCCTTAAATATCTATTCTTTGGAGGAATTATGTTATTATCTGTTGCGGGAGACCGATACGTTTGGGATATCCTTTCTGGATGATGAGCTGATAGAATGGATTCAAAACGAATTAAAGCTGCCGGTTCTGGCAAAACGTCTGCAAAAGCAAAAAGCAGAAGGGGGCGGTTTGGCGGAATTTGTATCTCTGCTTGTCTCCGGGTGCAATTATTGTACGCCACAGGAGGTGGAGACATTAAAAGAGTTTCTGGGGGCGTTTGAGGACAAAAGTGAAGTGGAATGCAAAAAGATCCGAATAGACAGGCTGTTAGCCAGGAAGAGGTATCGGATTTGCATTGCGGAATATACCAGGCTTTTATATACGCCCGGGGTAGACGGAGCGTTTGCCGGAGATATTTATCACAATCTGGGAACGGCGTACGCGGGGTTATTCTTTTTTACGGAAGCCGCCGAGTGTTATCAGAAGGCTTATCAAAGAAACCAGAATCCGCTGTCCCAAAAGCAGCAGGAGGCGGCTTTGCGCCTGGCAAAGGGAGAAAATGGGTTTCAAGAGGCCGTCGTAGAAGATATGGCTGAGAGGCCCCAAGAGGTTTTGGGACAATGGAAGGAAGCATATAGCAATAGCGTGCAGACGCATCCGTATGATAGCGGGGAACCATCAATGCCGATGCAATGCAGATAGTTACGGAAAGGGTCGGACATGGGATTTTTTACGCGAAAAAAAAAGCAGAAACAATTAGCGCCGGAAAAGCGTCTACAAGAGAATTTGGGCAGACAAAGCAGGCAGACAGAAGGGATTGCTGACGAGGACTATAAAGACAAAAAAAAGGTGCAGCATCATATTATCCGCTGTTTTGAGCAGATGATTGAAGCCAATAAAGAAATCAAGGAACAGCGGGATGAATATCGGATGGTGACGGATTATTTAAGCGATATCCAGGTTTTAGAGGAGCTTCCGGATGAAGATTGGGAAGAAATCCGCAATGTGGCGGACAATGTCCAGAATTTAAACCGTAAGCGCGACGAATATCAAAATGCCGAAAAACGGATTTCGGATACGCAGTTCGTCCAGATGCAGCAGGAAGAAGAGCGGATGCCGGGCGCGATTTTACGGCTGCAATCCAATGAAGCGTATCAGAATGTCGTAAAAAAAGATATGAATTACCTGGAAGGGGAAAAAACAGAATGGCATTATAATAAACTGGAGCTGATGCATCAGCAGAAAATCCTGCGGAACCTTTCTATGATCTTGTTAGGCGTATTTATTATGAGTATGGCCGTTTTGTTGGTATTGCAGATAGGATTCCAGGAAGACACGACGTATGCGTGGATGAGTATTTTTTTTATCGCGGCTGTGGGCGGGTTTGCCATTTATCTGAAAATGAGCTGGAATCAGACAGAAATCCAGCGTTCGGAGGTCAATCTCAATCATGCGATTGTCCTATTGAATAAAGTCAAATTTAAATATGTCAATGTGACCAATGCAGTAGATTACGTTACCGAAAAATATCATGTAAAAAATTCCTATGAGTTGAATTATCTGTGGGAACAGTATTTAAATGAGGTAAAAGAGCGGGAAAAATTTAAACAGGCCAATGAAGATTTGGAGTATTACAATGGAAAGCTGGTGCAGCTTTTGCGCCGATACCGTTTATATGACGCCCGGGTATGGACCAATCAATCTTCGGCTCTGATGGATAAAAAAGAAATGGTGGAGGTAAAGCACCATTTGATTGTGCGAAGGCAGAAGCTGCGTTCCCAGATGGAATATAATTCCCAAATCATCCGGGAACGCAGGACTGAAATTGATCAGATTTTAAAGAAGCAAAACCTAAATTCACCGGAAATACGTGAAATTATCAATTCGATTGACCAGTTGGATATGGCATAGAAAGGGGATCTGGATGGAAAAAGGCAAGCAGGCTGAGGAATTGTTTGTAACAGGATATAATTGCGCGCAGTCGGTGGTAGGCGCATTTGCCACAGAGATGGGGATGGATTTTGATGCGGCGGTAAAAATGGCTTCTTCGTTTGGAGGAGGCATGGGGCGGATGCGCGAAGTCTGCGGGGCGGTTAGCGGAATGTTTTTGGCGGCCGGAGCAATGTATGGCTATGACGCGCCCAACGATCATACGGCGAAAAAGGAGCATTATGAACGCGTCCAGTTGTTGGCTGAAAAGTTTCGGGAGCAGACCGGCAGCATTATTTGCAGAGAGCTTTTAGGAATAGAGGGAAAGGACAGCCGTCCGACGCCAAGTGCGCGTACCGGAGAATATTATCAAAAACGCCCCTGCGCCAAAATGGTAAGCCTGGCGGCAGAGATTTTGGAAGAATATGGCAGAACATAATTTGTTCATAATTCTATCAAAAACAGAACATAGATTGGCATTAAACTACTCCTTGTAAACGAAAAAAAGATGGACATTTCGATAAGCGAATTTGAAAGGAGTATTTTTATGGGTAGATATCGTTTTTTTAGTAAATTGACAAAATGTGTTGCTTTTGCATTGGTTTTTGGCGTTGTCGGAGGCACGGCTTTTTCCGGAGCCAATTATTTTCTGGCGGATCATTTGACAGGAAAAGTTACGGAGGATATAAGCGAAGAGGTGGATACGTCCAAGATACAGCCTGCCAGTACGTCGGCGACCACTAAATCCACAGATATTTCCGGTATTGTAGAAGGGGCGATGCCATCCGTAGTGGCCATAACCAGTATGACCCAGCAGGAAATCCGAAGCTTTTTCGGTCAGGGGCAGACCATCGAAAGTGAAAGCAGCGGTTCCGGTATTCTGGTCAATGAGGATGAATCGTATTTGTATATTGCAACCAATAACCATGTGGTGCAAGGCGCAAGCGCTCTGACCGTACAGTTTGCGGACGACTCTACAGCTCCGGCGACCGTGCGCGGCACGGATTCGACCAGTGATTTGGCGGTGGTGCAGGTCGATTTGTCCGATTTGACGGAGGAGACGAAACAGGCCATTCAAATAGCGGCAATCGGGGACTCGGATGCGGTTTCCGTCGGGGATGCGGCAATTGCAATCGGCAATGCGCTCGGGTATGGCCAGTCGGTTACTACGGGCGTTATCAGCGCGCTGGGTCGGGAAGTGACTTTTCAGGATGAGACGACCAGCCAGACGATTTCCAGCCGCCTGATTCAGACGGATGCGGCAATCAACCCCGGTAACAGCGGCGGCGCGTTGCTAAATGCGGACGGTAAAGTGATCGGCATCAATTCCTCCAAATATTCCGATACGGATGTGGAAGGTATGGGATTTGCCATTCCTATGGAAACGGCGCAGCCGATTTTAGAGGATTTGATTGCAAATGGGAAAACGACGACGACGGGAACCCCTTATCTGGGCATCTATGGCGTAGATGTGACGGAAGAAGTATCCGGACAGTACCAGATGCCAAAGGGCGTTTATGTAGCGCAGGTTGTAAAAGGAAGCGGCGCTGAAACGGCAGGGATTATAGCGGGCAATATTATTACGAAAATCGATGATCAGGAAGTCGTATCGATGGAGGAACTGAAATCCTGTATCAGCGAATATAAAGTCGGAGATACCGTAACGCTGACCGTGAAGATTGCCAATAACGGCTCTTATCTGGAAAAAGAAGTCGCCGTTACATTAACCGGCCAAAATTCTTGACATCTGCTCCAAATGGTGATAAAATCCAAATAGTAAATCTGTATTGGGTCTGCCAATCGATGGCAGACCCAAGTTTACAATTAAAAAACATACTAATCCTATATGGAATATATATAAAAGAAAGAAGGTAGAACGATGAAGCCATTTTTGTATTTGGATAATGCGGCGACCACGCAAATGGATCCAGAGGTGTTTGAAAGCATGAAGCCGTATTTTATGGAATATTATGGAAATCCATCCAGCATCTATCAGGTGGCGCAGGAGTGCAGACGCGCCATAGAGGATGCGCGGCAGGAAGTGGCGGCGGTTATTGGCGCAAGGCCGGAAGAAATTTATTTTACCTCGGGCGGAAGCGAGTCGGACAACTGGGCCATCCAGGCGGCTGCACAGGCCAACCGAAAGAAGGGGAAGCATATCATTACATCCAAAATTGAGCACCATGCGGTGTTGCATACCTGTGCATATTTGGAGACGCAGGGGTATGAAGTGACCTATTTGGATGTGGATGAATACGGAATTGTGGATTTAGCGCAGTTACGGGAGTCGATCCGTCCGGATACGGTTTTAATTTCCGTAATGGCTGCCAATAATGAAATTGGGAGTATCCAGCCGATTGCGGAGATTGGAAAAATCGCCAGAGAGTATGGCGTTTTGTTCCATACGGATGCGGTACAGGCGTATGGACATATCCCTCTGGACGTGGAAGCGATGCAGATTGATTTATTGAGCGCAAGCGCGCATAAAATCCATGGACCCAAAGGCGTAGGGATGCTGTATATCCGAAAAGGGGTCAAGCTGATGCCGTTGATGCATGGCGGCGCGCAGGAACGAAGAAAGCGCGCCGGGACGCACAATGTTCCTGGGATTGTTGGGTTTGGCGCAGCGGCCAGACGCGCTCAAGCGGGTATGCAGGAAGCTATGGAACGCCAAAGCCGTCTGCGGGATTATGTGATTGGCCGGATTGAAACCGAGATTCCATTTGCCATATTAAATGGGCATCGGACAAAACGCCTGCCCAATAATGCGCATATCTGTTTTCGGTTTATCGAAGGGGAATCCATGTTGATTTTATTGGATGAAGCCGGGATTTGCGCATCCAGCGGTTCGGCATGTACATCTGGTTCGTTGGATCCATCTCATGTCCTTTTGGCGATTGGCCGCCCACATGAAATTGCGCATGGCTCGCTGCGTCTGACCTTGTCCGATGCGGTGACGAAGGAGGATTTGGATGGCGCCGTCGAAGCATTAAAAGGGATTGTGGCGCGGCTGCGCGATATGTCTCCGTTATATGAAGATTATTTAAAAAAACAGCAGGAGGATGCATATGTACAGTGAAAAAGTGATGGATCATTTTAAAAACCCAAGGAATATGGGGGAAATAGAAAATCCGCAGGGCGTCGGGACGGTTGGCAATGCAAAATGCGGCGATATTATGCGGATGTATTTGGATATTGATGAGGACGGAGTGATCCGGGAGGCGAAATTTAAGACGTTTGGCTGTGGCGCTGCAATTGCCACAAGCAGTATGGCAACAGAGCTGGTAACCGGAAAAACGGTAAAAGAGGCTCTGCTTGTAACGAACCGCGCCGTGATGGAAGCCTTGGACGGCCTCCCGCCGGCCAAGGTGCATTGTTCCCTGCTGGCGGAAGAGGCGATCCATGCGGCTTTATGGGATTATGCAAACCGGCATGGAATTGTGATTGAAGGCTTAAAAGAACCGGTCGAGGATATCGAAGAGCTGGAGTAGTTAATTTTGTAACGATTCTTCCTGTAACTGATCGAGTTTTGCCATACAGTCATCTACAGAAGAGCCGTTTAATAAATTCCGTACTAGAAGGCAGATATTGCCCCATTGTTCCATTTTTAAATTGGCATTGGAAGCCAGCACATAGATTCCCTCTTCAATCCGGTCGTTTAAAGGCTTTAACGCCGGAATGCAATTGGATGCTACATTTTTGGAAGGGGAAATTACCCGGTTGGTTTGGGAATACAGCTCCAGGGCTTCATCGGACAGGATTACGTCTAAAACATCCATGGAGTCCTCTAAGTGTTCGGCATTGGCGCTTACGCCATACCCAGTAATGGGTATAACGGGCATTTGGCCGCGGTTGCTGGGAAATCCTATCACCTGCATATTGAAATCTGGGCTGCCGTATGCGGTATCCGTATTGGCGGCCCCCCAATATGCCATAACAATCGGCGTTTTTTGCGCCATAAAATCAGGTCCTTCCCCTTCGATCGCTTCGTAAGTATAAGCTGTTTTAGCGTCGATATATTCTTTGTCAATCAATTCTTGCAGATATTCAAATCCAGGGCGCAGATAGTCGCTGTATTTGGCTTCTCCGCTATTGAGCGCGGCAATTTCCGCATCCGTATTGTCTCCATTGTACAGATCCGCAAACGCCTGTGCAAAGACGAAGGTTTCCAGCCACCAGCGATTGGCTCCAATGGGCGTTTCAATGCCGTTTTCTTTGAATACTCTACAGCATTCCATAAATTCTTCCGGAGTTTCCGGTAATTGTAAATCATATTGATCAAACATATCTTTGTTGACAAACAGGCCGTATGCAACGACTTCCTGTGGAATAGCCACAAGCTTGCCGTTTACCGTATTGGCGGTTTTTACAACATCCCGCAGGTTTTTGACACAATCCAGAGAAGACAGATCGGCAAGTTTTCCTTCTATGCCGAGCGTATGGATGACATCCGGGTTTAACAGGTATAAATCGTCCATATTATGCCGCGCCCGGTCAAGCGTCACTTCATCGTAGGTTTTTTCCTGATAGTTTTCTGCCGTGTAAGTTCGGTATTCAACGACCAGATCCAGTCGTTCTTCCGCCATCAGGACGGTCAGATCATGCGCGGTGCGCGCCGTATTGCTGGCGTTTGGAGCAGATTTTTCCATAGGGCCAAATAAAAGGATCTGTTTTTTATCTGTTTTGGTATTGTCAGCCAGATTTTCTGTTATGTCCGGTTTTTGTCCACAGGCTGTCAGCGTCAATGCTCCTATAGTCAGCAGGACGGCAATTTTTTTTAAGGGTTTTTGCATCGTATCTCCCTTTCCCTATTATAAAAAATTTTGAATTGTTTCTTTTAATACGGCTACGTCAATGGGTTTGGATAAATGCGCATTCATACCGGAATGAAGAGCTTCTTTGATATCTTCTGCAAAAGCATTGGCGGTCATGGCGATAATCGGGACGTTTTTTGCATCTTCACACTGTAAACTGCGGATAGCTTTGGTAGCTTCATAGCCGTTCATAACGGGCATCTGTACATCCATTAAGATAGCGTCAAATTCGCCAGGGGCGGCGTTTTGGAAACGTTCCAATACCAGTTGACCGTTGACTGCGATTTCACACGATGCGCCTTCCACAGACAGAATTTCCGATAGGATTTCGGCGTTGATTTCATTGTCTTCCGCAACCAAGAAGGTTTTGCCTTCCAGACTGTGGGTATTTTGTTGTGGGATGTCGTCTATATGCCGACCGGCGTGGAAGGCAAGTATCTTTTCTTTAAATGCCGCTACAAAGAACGGTTTGGCAAAAAATCCGTCAATGCCGGCGCGTAGAGCTTCTGCTTCGATATCTTCCCAATCATATGCAGTCAAAAACAAAATTGGGATGTCGTCCGATATAACAGTGCGGATTTGCTTTGCCGTTTCAATTCCATTCATGTCAGGCATTTGCCAATCCAATAAGATAACATTGTATTGATCGCCCTGCTGATAGACGTCTTGTATCTGTTGTAACGCTTCGTTTCCATTGAAAGCAATATCCACTTTTACACCGGAGTCTTCCATCAAAATCTGGATATTTTTGCAGATGGCTTCTTCGTCGTCAACAGCCAGAATACGGAAAATGCCATGTGTGTTCCAAAAATTCTCATCGACTGTTTCATTTTGAATGCGAAGTTCCAAATCTACCGTAAAGAGACTGCCGACGTTTACCTTGCTGGAAACTTCTATCGTACCGCCCATCAGCTCCACAATATTTTTGGTAATCGCCATACCCAGGCCGGTGCCCTGGATTTTATTGGTTGTGCTGTTTTCCTCTCTGGTAAATGAATCAAAAATGATGGACAGATATTCCGGCGTCATACCGTATCCGTCGTCTTCAACTTCAATCCGGATATGCTCGAATTGACTGGAATGCTGTTCTAATCCAATGATACGGAACCAGATATGGCCGCCTTCCGGCGTGTATTTTACAGCATTGGACAGGAGGTTGATTAAGATCTGGTTGATTCGGGTCTCATCACCGATTAAATATTCGTGTTTGATGCCGACGACTGTAACAAAAAAGGTTTGGTTCTTCGCTTTTGCCGCTGGTCGGATAATAGCGTCTACGGAAGTGACCAGATCGTTTAACGTAAATTCTCCAATCGTCAGCGCCACTTTGCCGCTTTCAATTTTGGAAATATCCAAAATATCATTGATCAGGCTTAACAGATGCTGGCCGGATGCAGTGATTTTTTTGAGATATTCCCGCACTTTGTCCGGATTGTCCGCGTCTTTGGCAAGCAGGGTCGTAAAACCCAGAATCGCATTCATAGGCGTACGGATATCATGTGACATATTGGACAAAAATGTGGTTTTGGAGTTGTTGGCAATTTGCGCCGTCTGTAAGGCTTCTGCCAGCTGCTTGTTATATATTTCACGTTCATGTTCGCGTTCCTGTCGGATTTTGCTTTGTATCCGGTTATTGAGGAAATAGATGCTGCAGCAGATAAAAAAGGCTATCATCATAATCGCGACAACAAAAAAGATATTTTTATTGACAGCGCTGCCTTCCCGCTGGATGGCTGTTACCGGCACGTATCCGATCAGGTAAAGCGAGCCGTCATTGACCGACCACATATAGATCAGAGAATCCTCATTTTTGATTTTGTGGTAAAACATGACGTTGTCGCCATTTTCGATATATTCGGCAATGTCGGTCTGAATCTGCGGTTCGAGGATGCTATTGGCGTTGTAAAAATCGTCTAAATTCAGATGTCCGGCTTCTCGTTCGCCGATTCCCTTGGGTTTGAGCAAAAAACGTTTGCTTTTGGCGTCCATAATATATAAGGTTGCATGGTTGTTATATAGTTTATCCGGCATCGCCTGATCAAAGGAATCATAGATGTATTCGATATAGAGGGATGCAATTTCCAGTTTTCCCTTTTTGATGGGGCATTTCATGGTATATGCCCAAGTCCCCATATCATTGAGATAGGATTTGGAAACCTGAAGGTTTTGTATTTTGAAGCCTGCGGAAAAGTCGAGTTCTTCCGTAGTAAAAATATCCCCCGTATTGGAAATGCCCGTCTGTTCTCCGGCGGCAATCAGGGATATTTTGGTCATGGTGCTGTTTTGATTGTAGGAGAGGATCAGCTTTTCTGGATCGTCAAAGGTTGCGGCTTCATCTGCAATCAATTGCTGGAATTCCGCTTCCTTATATAAGACGGTTTCAATGGTTGAGCTAATCAATTCTAAGCTTTCGCTTAAATTTTCAATAGCGGATGCAGACATTTCTTCTGATATTTGTTTGGCGATAAAAAATACAACAGCGCCTAAAATACAAAAAACCAATATAATCAGGCTGATAAAGACTTTGCCCTTATTTAAAATATTACTTATGTGCCCTTTTTTCATTGTATCACTCACCTTATAGATCTCGATCCATTTCAAGACGTGCCTGGAACTAAGTTTGAAAAATGCTTTCCATAAACAAGACGATACTGTTTACAGAAAGCAATTTTTTGGCATATTCTATTTGTATTATAGTATTTTTTTTCCAAAAAGTCAAAGAATTTAGAAAAAAGGGCAAAGTAGGTGCGAATATATGCTTTTATGTGGTTGATTTTGTTGAATTTATGCAAAAAAACAGGCGTTATTTTTTCATATTGGCTCGTTTTCGCAGCGTTGGATCTAAAATCCGTTTTCGGATGCGCAGACTTTCCGGCGTGACTTCCAGTAACTCGTCGATATCGATAAAGTCAATCGCCTGTTCCAGGCTTAAGATTTTAGGCGGAACTAAAGTTAAAGCTTCGTCTGCGGAAGAGGAGCGCGTATTGGTCAGATGTTTTTTCTTACAGACATTAATTTCAATATCTTCCGCCCGGGAAGAAGAACCGATGACCATGCCGGCGTATACTTTTTCGCCGGGGCCGATAAATAAGGCGCCGCGATCCTGTGCGGAAAACAGACCGTAGGTGACGGATTCGCCGGTCTCAAAAGCAATTAAAGAACCGAGCTTACGGTAGGCGATATCTCCACAATATGGCTGATATCCGTTAAAAATGGTATTGATGATACCGTTTCCTTTGGTGTCTGTTAAAAATTCGCCGCGGTAACCAATCAGGCCGCGCGAAGGAATGCTAAATTCCAGGCGCGTATAGCCGCCGGCAATGCTTTTCATATTGAGCAGGTTCCCTTTGCGGGCGCTTAATTTGGAAATGACCGATCCGGTGGAATCGTCGGGAACGTCAATATAGGCAAGCTCCATTGGTTCCGTTTTCGTTCCGTTTGCATCGGTGTGATAAAGGACTTCTGCTTTGCTTACCGCGAATTCGTATCCTTCTCTGCGCATATTTTCAATCAGAACCGATAGATGTAGTTCTCCGCGGCCCGATACTTTATAGCTGTCCGGACTGTCGGTTTCTTCCACACGAAGGCTGACGTCCGTATTCAGCTCTCGGAACAGACGGTCGCGGATGTGGCGAGAAGTTACGTATTTCCCTTCCGTTCCGGCAAAGGGACTGTCGTTGACAATAAAATTCATCGCAAGCGTCGGTTCCGAAATTTTTTGGAACGGAATCGCGCGCGGTTCCGAGACGGAGCAGACAGTATCTCCGATGTGGAGTCCCGCAATGCCGGAAATGGCTACGATAGAACCGATTTTGGCTTCGGTTACGTCGATTTTTTCCAGTCCGTCATATTCATAGAGCTTACTGATACGGACTTTCTGTTGCTTGTCCGGTTCATGATGGTTGACAAGAAGGGCGTCCTGGTTGACTTTTAGGCAGCCGTTGTCAATTTTGCCGACGCCGATGCGTCCGACATATTCGTTATAATCAATCGTGCTGATTAACACCTGTGTGCCTGCGTCGGGATCGCCCGTAGGGGCGGGGATATATTCCAGAATGGTATCGAACAGATCCGCCATATTGGTTTTCGGCTGGCTTAAATCCTTCATGGCGCAGCCGTTTCTTGCGGAAGTAAAAATAAACGGGCATTCCAACTGTTCGTCCGATGCG
>CAOJLW010000033.1 GCA_948438565.1 uncultured Lachnospiraceae bacterium
GCAGAGAGTATATTAATGCCGGAAAGTATATTGATCGTCTTTTTCCATATTATGGAGTTCGTTTGATTTCTGTAAATGATGGAATTGATACGATAACCAGAAACAGCGCCGATGATTTCAACATCATGGTAAAAAACTTGATGAATGACAATTATTGTCGGGATATTTCTATCAAGATTCGCAGCCAATTACAGGTTAAAAGAAAAAATGGAGAATTTATTGGCGCATTTGCACCATATGGTTACGAGAAATCAGAGGAGGATAAAAATCAACTGGAGGTTGACGTTTATGCAGCGGAAGTGGTACGGGATATATTTTCTTGGAAGGTGGAGGGAATGAACCATGATGCGATTGCCCACAAGCTGAATGAGCAAGGCATACTATCCCCCTTGGAATATAAGAAAAGTAAAGGACTGTCTTATAAGACCTCATTTAAAACGAAAAGTAAAGCACAATGGACAGCTATGGCTGTTCGGCGTATTTTGACGAATCCGGTTTATGTGGGAACGTTGGTTCAGGGTATACGAACCAGACCGAACTATAAGATAAAAACAGTGGTTGTTAATGAGAAAGAAAAATGGTGCATTGTGGAAAATGCACACGAAGCTGTTATAGAACCGAGAGTATTTCTGCTTGTACAGCGTCTGTTGGAATTGGATACAAGAACATCTCCTAATGAAGAAGGCTTGTTTCCTTTGGCTGGGCTGCTGTATTGCGGCGATTGCAAAGGCTCAATGGTTCGGAAGACACAGACTGCAAGCGGAAAAAAATTTTACTACTCTGTTTGCGGCAATCATAAAAAGACAGGGGAATGCACAACGCATCGTATTTCTAAAATTCAATTGGAAGATACAGTGCTAAAACTTCTACAGGAACATATTCATTTGCTTATGGAATTGAACCATTGCCTTCAGACTATAAGAAATGCCCCAATGAAGAAATTAAGCATAAAAAAAGCAGAAGAGCGTCTTCTGGCTGTGGAATCGGATATTGACCGTTATCGCAGGTTGAAAATTTCTGCGTATGAAGATATGAAGGAAGGCATTCTTTCAAAGGAAGACTATTTTGATATTAAGGAGCAGTATGAAATTCGGATTTCTGATGCACAATTGGCAGAGGAACAAGTGCGTCGGGAAATCAGTTTATATCTCGAAAATGGGAATGCTCAGAGGCAGTGGATTCAGGAATTTCTTGAATACCATAATATCCAAAGTTTAACCCGGAGTATTGCTGTTGCATGTATAGAAAATATTGTTATTTATGAAGACAAACGCATAGAAGTTACATTTACCCATATGCAAGATTATCAGGCGCTTGTTTCCAGAGTGCAGGATTACTATTCAGAACAGAGAGAGGTGGGGTAAATGGCGCGAAAAAGTCGTAAGAATGCTGTAGCAGAGCAGGTAGTAAAGGAGCTATCAGATAAGGTATATCGTACTGCATTATATGCACGTATTTCTGTTGAGACAGAACGAAAAAGAGAGGCGGACACGATTGGAAATCAGCTTCAGCTGCTGAAAGATTATATTTCTGAGCATTCTGATTTGGAAATGTTTGATGTTTACAGTGATGACGACATTTCTGGAACTGACTTTGTCCGTCCTGAGTTTTCACGGATGATGAATGATTTGCGGGACGGCAAAATTGACTGTATTATTGTTAAGGATCTTTCACGGTTAGGAAGGAATTATCTTGAATCCGGAGAATATATTGAAATGGTATTTCCTTTCTTTGGCTGCCGGTTTATATCCGTTACTGACCGATTTGATACGAAGTGCCAACAGGCAGATATATCGGTGCAATTAAAGAATATGGCAAATGAGATGTACGCCAAGGATATTTCAAGGAAAATTTGCTCTACCATGAAGACGATACAGGAGCAGGGGAAATTTACCGGAAGCCGAGCGCCATATGGTTACCAGTTGGATCCGGCGGACAAGCATCATCTTATTATTGATGAAGAAACGGCTCCGGTTGTAAAAGAACTTTTTGAATTGCTGGCTGAGGGTAATACAGTACATTATGTTGCAACAACAATGAATGAGAGAGGAATTCCATCCCCAGGTCGTATATTATACGAGCGTGGAGTTGCTACAACAGATCATTTTAAAAATTCAAAGTGGTATATGCCGACAGTCAAGCGAATTCTTGCAAACGAGGTATATCTTGGTTGGATGGTAACAGGAAAATACCGTTCAACGTATCATGCTACAGGTAGAAAGGGTTCCCGGCCAGTTCCGCAGGAAGACTGGATAATCACGAAAGGCGCTCATGAGTCCATTGTTTCGGAAACGCTTTTTAACAAAGTACAGGAGTGTTTTGAAAGAACAAAACAAGAGCGTGGCCAGACGGCGTGTTACAATTCAAAGGGAAGAAAAACCAGTGTTTTTAAGGGACATCTGCGGTGTGGTGAATGTGGACAGGCGATGTTTCTCAGAAACAGGCATAGCCATGGCAAGGTTTCCGGGTGGTATTATTGTGCATTGCATGAGAACTATAACTCTTCCTATTGTGTGAAAAAGGCTGTAAAGAAGCAAGATGTTGAAGAAATCGCTCTCAAGTTGATCCAGACACAGATGAAACTGTTTACAGATGCCAGAGAACTAATCATTGCTTTAAATAAAAAGGAAAGCAGCAAGACAAAGTTTCGGATTTATAAAGATCAGATTCGCAATGTAAAGAAGCAGATTGAAAAATATGTCGGTCTTAAAGCGTCTTTGTATGAGGATTTTGCCAATGGTGTTCTCAGCCAGAGCGACTACATCAATATGGGGCAAGAATATGCCAGGAAAGCCGATGAATTGCGAATTTTTCTTGCTGAATTAGAAAAGGAAGCACAAAAATATAGCCAGACTTTTGCGATGAATGGATCCTGGTCACAGATGATTGAGAAATATCAAAACGCTAAGACACTGACAAAAGAAATGATTGATGCTTTTGTGGATGAGATGATTATGTATAATAATGGTCATGTTGAAGTGAAATTTCGATTTAGGGATGAACTGGATGAGGTGATACATCTTGCGGCGATTCGGCAAAGGGAGGTAGAGAGATATGCTATGTAAAAAGAAAATGGCATTTTATATCCGCCTTTCTATGGAAGATTTTGATCTTAAGTCGTCAGATAAAACGGAAAGCAATAGTGTTACAAACCAGAGGAAATTGCTGCTGGATTACTGCGATTCGTATCCGGAATTTGAGGAGTATGACATTATTGAGTTTTGTGATGATGGCTATACGGGTACGAATTTTGAGCGTCCGCGTTTTATGGCTATGATGGAGCTGGCGCGACAGAAAGAGATTGACTGTATTATGGTTAAGGATTTGTCACGATTTGGACGGGATTATTTGGAAGTTGGCGCTTATCTTGAATTGATTCTGCCTTTGTTTGGAACACGTTTCATATCAGTAAATGACAATTTTGATAGTAATAATTATGTCGGGACTACTGGCGGATTGGAGTTTGCCCTGCGTAATCTGATTAATGGCTTGTATAGTAAGGATTTATCCATTAAGATGAAAAGCGCGAACAGAACACGAAACCGCCGGGGAGAATATTGGGGAGGGACGGCATTTTATGGATACGTTCTGGACACAAAAGATAAACATAAGCTTACTGTGGATACGGCAGTCAGTAAAGTGATCGAACGAATATACAAGGAATGTATAGAGGGCAGGAGTGCGTCTCAAACTGCAAAGAACCTTAATGATGACGGCATTTCCTCGCCCGCAGCATATAAGAGAGAGCATGGAGATTTCTACAATGGCCGAGTTGTAGATGATGACACGATATGGACAGCCTCGACAGTGCTTAGGATTTTAAAAGATGAGCGATATACTGGGAAGATGATATCAAACAAAAGGGAAAGCATCGGGGTAAGTACAGGTAAGATGCGACCATTACCGAAAGAAGAGTGGATTGTTGTGGAAGGTACACATGACGCAATCATATCTCAGGAGATTTTTGAGCAGGCTGCGATAGCCAGAACTGGGAGAATAAAAACGGTAAATAAGAATACAGCCGGAGACAGGGCAAATAATTTGTTCGTTTGCGGCCACTGCGGAAGAAAGCTTCAAAAATCTGTCGGGATTGTGACGCGCTTATTCTGCATGAAGGCGGGCGTATCTTCTCAAAGCAGTTGCGCTGGGGTGCATGAACCGATTGAGAATCTGCAGATACAGGTTTTAAAGGTTGTAAAAATATTTGCTAAGATACTGACAGAACATGTGGCGGAAACGAAAATGCATAGGAACAGAGAAGGCCCTTATTGGGAGAAAAAAGCCGCAGAAATACAAAGAAGACTGCAAAGTTTGCAAAATGGAAAGCTTGATTTGTATGAAGAATATAAATGTGGTAGAATTACGCGTACGAAATTTATTGCTATGCAGGAAAAGCGGCAAATGGAAATGGATTGTCTAAAAGACGATCTGGCGAAGATTGAGCAAGAACGAGATGGGTTAAAGAACAAGGAAGAACGAATGGGGAAACTGGCAGAGGATGCGAAAGATATCTGGGCGCTTTCGGAATACCGGCCGGAAGTAATCCGAAAACTTGTGGAAAAGATTCGGGTGTATGGGCATGGAAGAATTGAAATTGATTTGCTTAGTAATGATGCTTTTATTATGGAGTTATTGGAGTCTGCGAAAGAACTGGCGGGATAATTGGTGATATTTGTTCTAAAAGCGTTTTTTTGACATAAGTTGATTTGGATTATCAAAAAATCCGAAATTTTTTCAAAAATTAATGGGTCCTAACTTGACACAAGCAGAGGGGCAGGTTTTTGGGATTGGGTGTAAGATCTTTACCATTGCCGGGCCGGTGATTTTATATGGGGTGTTTGCGAGCTGGGTGTTGGGCCTTGGGTATTGGGTCTTAAAACTGATAGGGATTTTTTAGAGAATGAGGATATGATATGGAAGGAAAAGGAGATCACAATTATGAAATGCCCATGGGTTTTAGCTTTCAGCTCGGACTGAACGAAAAGGCTCTGAGCGCTTACGCCAAACTGGATGATCAGGAGAAACGTCATATATTAGAGGCTGCAAGGAAGGTGCAGTCTAAGTCGGAAATGAGACGGATTGTGGAAGGCTTGGAGCGGAAATTTTGATGATACTGTATGGGCGCTTGTCCCGGGGATATTTGCTTGCAGGTGTCCTCGGGATTTTTTATTTCATAGGTCATACATTTTTGGTTTCAGAAAAAGCAGGATTTTCATATAAAGTCAAAAACGATCAGCCATCTTGTAAAAGCAGGGGATTACAACCAAGTTTTTTTATGCTTCCCACTGTCATCCAATCCTCGGCAATGCTTTTATTTGTATTAAAACGGTTAAGATATGGTAAATTTTTTTATGTTTACATCTGGATAATTGGATAAAATTGTTGTGATTTTTCTGGTTTTTCTCGCATATTTGAAGAAAGAAATAGAATACATAATAAAGTAGTGTCGTTTTATGATGTAAAAGTAAATATTGACAATATAATTAATATTTGATAGTATATTTTGTGAATATTATACTAACTATTTTACAAAACAGGAGGGATGGTTATGAAAAAAATTTTAACTCTTATATTGATTTTTTGCATTGCATTTACATCATTACCCGGGTGTGGCACGACGGTTATGGCTGCGGATCAGGGTGAAGATGTAATGATTGATGCAGAAGATTATGGCGTGGATCCCAGTTGAAAAACTGACAGCACGCGTTCGATTCAGGCAGCGCTGGCGGCAGCCAAACAAGCCAAGGAGGATGGAGCCGCTCATGTGACGCTCAGCTTTCCCAAAGGGGAATATCACATTTATAAGGATTACGCAGAGAAACGTGAATATCACACATCCAACACGAACAGTATTGAAAATCCGACCAAAACAATCGGGATTTTGATCGAAGAACAGGAGGATTTGACCATAGATGGGAACGATTCCCTGTTTATGATGCATGGAAATATGATGGCGCTTGCCGTTGTGCATTCGAAAAATATTACATTAGAAAATTTTGCCTGGGATTTTGCCGTGCCTACCGTTTCAGAAATGACGATTACGGAGTTTGGCACAGAGGATGGACGTCCGTATACGGATTTTTCTATTCCGGAATGCTGCCCTTATGAAATTCAAGGTACGACGATTCGCTGGAACAGCGAGCCTAGTCCGTATACCGGGAAATATTACTGGCAAGAAACGGGCATACATAGAGCTTATTCAATTGTTGCGACACATCCGGATGATGAGATGACGAGGGCATATTTTACATCCGATTCTCCGTTTAGCGGCGTCAACAGTATTCGTGCGCTGGATAATGGAACGGGAATTCGTATTGTCTATCATTCTACCAGACCTGCTATGCAGCGTGTGGGTATGATTATGGAATTTGCCAGCAGCGCACATCGTGAAACAGCCGGAGCATTTACATGGGAAAGTGAAAATGTCACGGCTCGCAATATCGACGTTCATTTTATGCATGGATTTGGCTGGCTGATCCAGATGAGCCGGGATATCTATTATTATAATTGCGATCTGATGCCAAGGGAAGGCTCTGGTCATCAAACCGTAAGTTATGCGGACGGCATCCATGCGTCTGGTTCGGCAGGTGATTTAGTTATTCAGGACTGTAATTTTTCCAATACCCATGATGATCCGATTAATCTGCACGGCACTTTTACAAGGGTAGAACAAAGAGTGGACGATCATACGCTGACGCTGCGGTATATCCATGCGCAGCAGGGAGGGTTCCCGCAGTTTCACGTTGGCGACAAGGTGTCGTTTTTTACCAGAGATACCTTAGAATCTACGGATCGGGAAATGCAGTATACGGTAGAGGAAGTGCTGGAACAGCCTGGAGATAACGGCGATTGGCGTAACATGAAGGTGCGTTTTGTGGAGAGCCTTCCGGCTAATTTAGCGGATCGGATCAGTAACGAGCCAAAATATGTTGCAGAAAATGTTACCTATACGCCAAAAGTAACGATAAAAGGCTGTACGTTTCGGAATGTGCCGACCAGAGGCATCCTCTGTACGACAAGACAGCCGGTTTTGATTGAAAACAATACTTTTTACAATATGTCTATGGCTACGATTTATCTTTCCAATGATTCGGCTACTTGGTATGAATCCGGTCCAATACGGGATATGACCATTCGCGGCAATACGTTTTATATCAAGAGCATTGGCCGTACTTCATGGGAATATGCCCCTGCCGTTTATGTGAATCCGATTACTAAAGGCGGCGGTTTGCCATCCGTGGACAATCCGATTCATAAAAATATTACAATTGAGGAAAATACATTTTATATGGACACCGATACGGTCGTAAAAGCGGAAAGCGTCGAAAATCTAACGATCCGTAATAATAAAATTATGCGTGCAAATCCAGTGTCGATTGCGATTGAAGCGTCTTGGACGCAGGAAGACGGCACAGTGCGTTTACTGGAAGGAAATGCTATGAAAGTAAAGGTAGATGCACAGTGGAAACGCTATACGCTGCCTACGGAGAATGTATATGAATTTACAAAATGCAAAAATGTCGTTCTGGAAGGGAATACATATGATGACGGATTGAAATTGTATGCTGTTTTGTCCAATATGGAGGATACTCATTTGACCAACCGCGATCCGGATATCCAAATCGTGCGTGATAGGAATCAGCCTGCATCCGATCCGGTTGGAGAGATCCAGTTTGTCAGCAGCGACCCGGAAACGCTTTCCGTTGATCAAAATGGCCGGATGACAGGGTTAAAGCCAGGGACTGCGACCGTATACGCATATTTTGCCTGGAATGATACGCAAATTCTTTCCAATCAAATTGAAGTTACCATAGTAGGGAAAAGTGATGTGGATCCGGCGGATGTAGTGACAATACAGGATATGGATCAGGATGCTGTTTTGACAACACGCAATGAAACGCTTACATTTTCGGCAAGCACTCCGTCCAATAAAACGATCATCTGGACGGTGGAAGATTTTCTGACTGGAGGAGCTACGGACGCGGCTTCTATTTCTTCCGACGGAACAGTGACAGCTTTGGGCAACGGCATTGTATGGGTACGCGCAAGCGCAGGAGTCAGTACGGCTTGTAAAGCGCTAATCATTAGTATTCCGGAAACAGGAAATCTTTCTCCTGATTTTACAATTATGCGGGAAGATAAGAGCAATTATATCTTAGCGTCTGACCAGGTGATTGTAGATATGCAGAAAGGAGATTTGTATCAACAAAACAATACCGTGAAAAATCTGTTTTTATATTCGGCGCCGGAGCAAATAGGGACAGAGAGCTTACGCACAGTTTTAAAAGTAGATAATTTGCCAATAAAGGAAAATCTACAATGGGATACGGCATCGTTTATTCTTTATCAAGATGATGACAATTATATAACCGTTGGCAAAAAGTCCCATTTTGACGGTATTTCCACTGTGCGGGAAGTGCAGGGGAATGCGGTTGAGACGGGCGGCAATGCTGATCAAAATCAACTGTCTTCGGCATGGCTTGGTTTTTATAAGAATGGCAATACCGTTTCCGTAGATTTTAAAACGGACGACGGGACATGGCAGCATGTAAGAGATCTGAATGCCGATATGTTGCGTGATAATTTTAAAATTGGATTTACCGCATGGGAAAGCAATTCCCGGGGCAAGACGGCGACTTTTTCGGAATTTCGTGTAGGCGCCGGCAGTGTTTCTTACGAGGACTTGTGCGAACAGCCGGCAATATCGTTTACGGAACCAGGCAATCAGGCGCCGGTGGCAGAAGAAGTTACGTTTGATAAGGATTCTTATAACATAGGGGATACGGCAACCGTACAGTATGTATATTCGGATCCGGATCAAGATGAGGAAGGAGACACTCGTTTCTGTTTTATCTTGGCAAACGGCGCCCAGATTGTAACGGATACGCCTTCTCTGACTGTGACGGCGCCTGGAGAAATCAGCTGTCAGGTATATGTAGTAGATAAAAAAGGCAGGCCGTCGACCTCTGCGGTAACGGCTAACGCTATGGTAATTGATCAGCAGCTTTCCGATGCAAAAGCAGATTTAGAAACGGAAATAGTAAAAGCGGAAGCAATAGACTTATCCGAATATACACAGGAATCAGTCAATGAATTCCAGGATGCCCTAAAATCCGCTCAAGAATATGCAGGGAAAGAGGATGCTTCATTACAGGATCTGCAAGACGCATTGCAGAGGCTGCAAAGTGCAATCAATAATTTACAAAAGAAAGAACCGCCAAAACCGGATGATCCGTCGCCAAAGCCAGACGATCCGTCGCCAAAGCCAGACGATCCGTCGCCAAAACCAGACGATCCGTCGCCGAAGCCAGACGATCCGTCGCCGAAGCCGGATGTTCCGTCACCGAAGCCGGATGTTCCGTCACCAAAGCCGGACGTGAAAGCGATACCGAAAAAAGGGACTGTTTTCACATACAATGGAATTCAGTATCGCGTCACCAAATCGGCTGCCAAGAATGGTACAGTAGCCGTAGTGAAACGGAAAGGAAAACAAAAGACAAAACTTGTGATTCCGGACAAAGTAACAAAAGACGGATACTCTTTCAAAGTGACTGCCATTAAAAAATCTGCATTTGCCAATTATAAAACATTAAAGACGCTTGTCATTGGCAAAAATATAAAAACGATTGGAGCAAAGGCTTTTCAGGGATGCATCCGTTTAAAGAAGATTCAATTTAAAGGAAAAAATGCGCCTAAAATAAGTGGGAAGGCATTCCAAAAAATTGCCGCTGACTGCAAAATAATCGTAAGCCGGAAAATGTCGGCAAAACAATTGCAGAAGTTAAAGAAGCAGATGAAAAGCGCGGGATTAAAGCAAGGGAAGTATGTTCGTTTATAGTTGGCATTCATTCGTCTTATTTTGTTAAGGGTATGATTTGAGTTGTGAAAAAGGAAAAGAATGACTCTTGCAAATGCAGGATAGATATGCTATACTAACGAAAGATTTTAAGAGAGAGGTGAAAAGATGAGAATATAATCTACGTTTGAAGCATGGTGAATTTATTTGGTAGCGCATGGTGCGCTGCTGATATCCATGTTGCCAAAGGTAGGTTATGATTCTCATACCCTCTCTTTTTTGTGCGCCTAATTGCGCCATTAGATAGAGGCGGATTGTGGAATCCGGATCCCTTGGCGGCAGGATGGGATGGGAGGAATGCATATGGCGCAAATTAATGTTACGAATTTGACTTTTGGCTATGAGGGAAGCTTTGATTTAGTTTTTGACGGGGTTTCCTTTTCGGTGGATACGAATTGGAAGCTGGGGTTGATTGGCCGAAACGGGAAGGGCAAGACTACGCTTTTAAATATTCTGCTGGGAAATTATGCATACAGCGGCCAGATATCCAAAACGGTATGTTTTGACTATTTTCCCTATCCGGTTTCGGAAGCCATGATGGATAGATGCGCTTTTGATTTTATTGAGGACTTAAAATCCGGCTGCGAGGAATGGAAAGTGATCTGCGAGCTTTCCAAATTAAATGTATCTGCGGAGCTTTTGTATCGTCCGTTTCGGACGTTAAGCCATGGGGAACGGACGCGTGTGCTTCTGGCGGTTTTATTTTCCGGGGACAATGAATTTTTATTGATTGATGAACCGACCAACCATTTGGATCAGGAATCCAGGACGCATATCCGGCAGTATCTGGCAGGAAAAAAGGGTTTTATTTTGGTATCCCATGACAGGGATTTGCTGGACGCTTGTATCGATCATGTTTTGGCGTTAAACCGCCAGTCTATAGAGGTTCAAAAGGGCAATTTTTCCAGTTGGTGGGAAAATAAGCGACGCAAAGATCAATGTGCGGAAACGGAAAACGAAAAACGTCTGCGGGAAATTGCTTCTTTGAAAAAAGCAGCCGATCGGAGCGGCAGATGGGCAACCAAAAACGAACAGTCGAAAATTGGCATTGATCCAATCAGAGATCATGACAGAAATATTGGAACCAGACCATATATCGGCACAAAAACCAAGAAGATGGAGAAACGGGTTTTGCATTATAAAAAACGGATGGAGCGTGAAATTGAAGAAAAAGAAGGACTGCTCGTGGATTTGGAGCGTCCGGTTCCGTTAAAGCTGCATCCGCTGACTTACCATAGCCAACGTCTGGTCTATGCGAACGGATTGTCTATCCGGTATGCAAAAGGCCAGCAAGAGGTTGTAGCGGATATGTCGTTTGAACTAAAACATGGGGAACGGGTATTTTTACATGGTGGAAACGGATGCGGAAAATCGACGTTTTTAAAAGCGTTGCTGGAAAAAAACGGACAGACTGTCCAGCCGTCCATGCTCTTATCGGGAGAACTAAACGTCGGATCGGGTCTGACCATTTCCTACGTCAGCCAGGATACGGGATTTTTAAAAGGGGGAATTTGGGATTTTTGTAGAGAAAGAGGTTTGGATGAAGCGTTATTTTGCGCTCTGCTGCGTCAGCTCGATATGGAACGGGCGCAGTTTTCCAAAAATATCGAAACGTTTTCAGAAGGGCAGAAGAAAAAGGTATTGCTGGCAGCCAGTCTGATGACGCCTGCGCATCTGTATATTTGGGATGAACCGTTAAATTATATCGACGTCTTTTCCCGTATGCAGATCGAGGAGCTTTTGCTTATGTATCAGCCGACGATGCTTTTGGTGGATCACGATATCCGGTTTATGGAAAAAGTGGCGACGCGAGTAGTGGATTTGACGAAAAATTGACTTTTTTATGAAATAATCTCCTTACAAATCGTAAGGAGGTTTTTTTATGGAAATAAAAGTAGAGCATTTATGTAAAACGTTTGGCAGGCAAAAAGTATTAAAGGATCTTTCTTTGACAATTCCGACTGGTATATACGGTTTGTTGGGTAAAAACGGGGCGGGAAAAAAAGAAGCGTGTTCGAGAACTTTCAGGCGGTATGAAACGGCGTTTTGGACTTGCGCAGGCGTTGCTTTCCGAACCGAAAATTTTATTGCTGGATGAGCCGACGGCCGGACTAGATCCCAAAGAGCGCGTCCGGATTGGAAATTTGCTTTTGGAGTTTGCAGGGGAACGGATTGTGTTGATTTCCTCGCATATTGTAGGCGATATAGAAGCGATCTGTTTCTATGCGGCCGTATTGCATCAGGGGCGGGTGATATTTATCGGATCCATATCGGAACTAAAACATATGGCGGACGGGAAGGTTTATACAGAGAAGGTTGGTATTCTCCCGTCAGAGCCAACAGTGAAGGACGCGTATATGCAGATGTTGTGTGAAGATAGGGAGGATATATAATATGTTATTTTTCAGAGAATTAAAAAAAGTGTGTTTCAGTATGGTGTACGTTGTTTTTTTGGGCCTGTTGCTGTTTTCATGGTATGAAAATTTTTACGGGGTGACAGAACAGGAAATCAAAGCGGCAAAGAACGGAGCAATATCCGCACAGACAGGGCGAATGGAGCCTTCCATTTTGCGAAAGCCGTCGAAAGAGGATACATATTACGGAAGCAAGCAGGGGGACGGGAACCCGGAACGCATAATGATGGGAGCGGCAGATTGGATGTACATAGAATATAGGTCCAATTCCTACGCCACCTATCCCTATGGATATTATAAAGAAGTCAAAAAGGATTCTTTCCCGACGGTAAACGGCAATATCTTTCATTCTGGGACTGGCAGTCTGGCAGAGGACGGGAGCTATGTCATAGAACAGGGGAAATCGGAAACAGTGCAGTTTTGCGAGCAGGTATCGTATGAACGGTTTTGGGAGCTGATGAAGCAGGCGGAAGGGATGATTGGCCGCGGTTCCAATTATTCGATGGAAAATCTGAAACTGTAGTTTGGGCAGGAAGAAATGGATGATGAGGAAGCGATGGAGGAGTACCAAACAAATGTATATGAAGAGAAAGTCAGTCCGGCTTTTGCACGGCTGTTTTGTGATTATCTGGCCTCTCCGTTAGGCCTGTACCCGGTGTTGATTGCGGTAGCGTTTTGCATCAAAGATCGCAGGGATGGGATCAAAGATCTGGTGGATAGTAAAAGCGTCCGGACGGGGAAGCTGTTAGGCGTTCGTTTTGCGGCTATGCTTACGGCAGTGATGCTGCCTGTGATGCTGCTCAGTCTGGAATCCTTGTTTTCACTGTTGCGTTATAGTGTGGAAACCGGATTGGCCGTCGATTGGATTGCATTTGCAACATATATCTTGTGGTGGCTGTGTCCGTCCGTGATGGCCGTATTATCCATCGGGATGTTTATTACGATTTGGACGGAGACGCCGCTGGCGGTGGCTATCCAGGGAATCTGGTGGTTTGTGGATCGCGGTTTA
>CAOJLW010000034.1 GCA_948438565.1 uncultured Lachnospiraceae bacterium
GCGTTTTTGACCACAATGGAGCCGTATCGTTTAACGGTATCGGACGTTTGACGATTTTTAGTTTTTCTGTTCTGGGGGATATTTCCACGATTTCTTTTTCCCCATTTTCGTTTTCTTTTTCTTCGGTCTTGGCCTCTTCGATGATCGTCTCGACTACGGTATCCGTGTCGCGTTTGTCGGCCGGATCGATGGTTTCGTATTCTGTTTCGGCGTTGGCTTTTTTAAGAAAGATTTCAATTGGCATAAACGAGCAGTATTTTTCGATCACTTCCCTGGCGCGGTATTCATTGGCAAATTCCAGGCAGTCCTCATTTAAAAAGAGCGTGATTCGGGTGCCTACGCCTTCTTTGATGCCGTCTGACATACGAAATTCCGTACCGCCGTCGCATTCCCAATGTATCGGGGAAGCGTCCTTTTGATAAGAAAGCGTATCGATATGCACTTCATCCGCAACCATAAAAGCGGAATAAAAGCCAAGGCCGAAATGGCCGATAATTTGATCGTCGTTGGCTTTGTCTTTATATTTTTCCAAAAAATCATTGGCGCCGGAAAATGCGATCTGGTTGATATATTCCTCGACCTCGTCGGCAGTCATGCCGATGCCGTTATCGGTTACGGTCAGGGTTTTGGCGTCCGGATCGACTTCAATTTCAATTTTGGGTTTGTAATCGGCCAAAAGCTCATATTCGCCCATCATATCCAGCTTTTTTAATTTGGTGATGGCGTCGCAGCCGTTGGAGATTAATTCCCGGTAGAAGATATCGTGGTCAGAATAAAGCCATTTTTTAATGACGGGGAAAATATTGTCACTGTTGATGGATAAATTACCATGTTTGTCTGTCATTTGAAACACTCCTTTTTCTTGTTCATTTTTTCTATGGAATACATCTTATAACTGTAAAAATGAAAAGTCAATAGAAAGATTGCTTTCGTAAAAGGCCCGTAGTATAATGAAAGAGGCGGTCAGCTGTTGGGGAAGCGTTAGTTGGCCGTCGGGAAAAATTTATCATTCAGTCCCATATCTGTTCGGTTTGGAAAAACGGCCAGTATCAGCGCAGTCGTGAAATCGGAGCAGTCAAAGAGGGAGTGCGGGATATGCTTTCTTTGCTGAGAACCGATTATATTGACGTAGGCATGATCCATTATGTGGATTCCCTAGAGGATTGGGAAACCATTGTGCAGGGGCCGGTGATGGCATATGCGCTGGATTTGAAGGAACGGGGGGTGATTGGCCATATCGGTTTAAGCAGCCACAACCCGCAGGTGGCGTTGCAGGCGGCTGTAAGCGGCCAGATTGAGGTTCTGATGTTTAGCGTCAATCCCTGTTATGATTTGCAGCCAGCAAACGAGGATGTCAATGCTCTATGGGATGAAAAAAGCTATCAGGGGCATTTGGTCAATATGGATCCAAAACGTCAGCAATTATATGAAGTATGCCAGCGGCAGGGAGTTGGCGTTACCGTCATGAAAGCGTTTGGCGGCGGAGACTTGTTGGACGCTTCGCTCTCGCCTGCCGGGGTGGCGCTGACTGCCAAACAGTGTCTGCATTACGCTCTGACGCGTCCTGGCGTGGCGACAGTCCTGACAGGGGCGCGTTCGGTAGCGGAATTGGAGGAAAGCGTTTCCTATGAAAATGCATCACAGGCAGAAAAGGACTATGCGACGGCGTTTGCTTCTTTCCCTCGTATAAGCTGGGAAGGGCATTGTATGTACTGTAGCCATTGCGCTCCCTGTCCGCAGCAGATAGAAGTGGCGTCCGTCACCAAATTTTTCAATCTGGCCAGAGCGCAGGGGGAGATTCCGGAAACTGTCCGAGAACATTATGAATTGCTTGCACATCATGCCGGAGAATGCATCCAATGTGGCGCTTGTGAGACAAGATGTCCGTTTGGCGTTTCAATTATGAAAAATATGAAACAGGCGATGGAATTATTTGGAAAATAAAAATTGATTTAGGACTTGACAGAAAGAGAAAAAAAGTGTAAAATGCAAGTTAATGAGGAATATTAATAATTTTCTTGTAATTAAAAATGTGAGGAGGTGATAATATGCCTGTCAAATTTAAGGAACTGACAAAAAGTGAAGAGCAGATGATGGATATTTTTTGGTCCGGCAGCAAACCCCTCACAAGTGTCGATATCGTTAAGATGAATATTAAAGATACCTGGGGCAACGGATTGGTACACAATATCATACGCTCCTTGCTGAAGAAGGGGATGCTGGAAGAATGCGGAATGGAGCGTTACAGTACGCAATATGCCAGGCTGCTGAGTCCGGCCATTACCAGAGAGGAATACGCGGCGAAGCTGCTGATATCAAAAGTAAAAGGTAAGTCCTCTGTGTCCAAGGTGATTGTCGCTCTGGCTAAAGAAGAGGGCAATGGCAAGGATGCGATCACAGAGCTTGAAGAGATTATTCAGCAGTTGCGTGAAGGTGACAAGTAGGTTATGAAGGTAACGTTATCTTCCATCTGTATGGCGGTATTATGGAGCGGCGTATTGGCCGGTATGATTTACATTATGCGAAAGAAATGCCATATGGTCAAGCAGTTTGGCATCGGCTGTATGGTATCCGTATATTTGTTTTGCATGGTGCGTACGCTGCTGCCGATTGATTTTTCCTTCACCCATGGTTTGGACATAGGCGGTCTGTATTCGAGTGTGTACCGTTTCCTATCCGCCAGCCATCGGGTAGGGCGTTTTCGGCTGTCGATTACAGACGGCATCCTGATTATATGGGTTGCCGTTGCGGCTGCAAGGATTTTGTATTTTTTGGTAGAATATTGGCGCATGAGTTTATACGTTTCTTCTTTTCCGGCTCGGGAGGATGCGCAGTGTCGGGAGATCTTGCAAAAAGTATATGCATATACGGGCAAAACGCGGAAGGTCAGGATTCGCAATTGCGACGATTTCCGGATACCAGTTGGTATGGGCGTATTTACGCAGACGATTCTTGTGCCGGACAGGTCGTATACGGATCAGGAATTGTATTATATTTTATTACATGAATATACCCATTTTTTGAACGGTGATCTGGTGGTCAAAATTCTGGTACAGATCTATTGCTCCATTTTTTGGTGGAACCCTCTGTCTTATTTGATGCAAAAGGATTTGGATCGGAGCCTGGAGATGAAATGTGATCTCAGCATCACCGACAGACTTTCAAGAGAAGAGACGGCGGATTATCTGGAAATTATAGTTTCAGTGCTAAAAAAGTCTCACGAATCGTTTGGCTGTTCTATGTTACATAATACGGTTGCGTTGGGCAAGGAAAATAAAAATGAAATTGTAGAACGTTTTCAGATTATTCTGGAAAGTCAGGAAAGTCCCAATGGGAATGTGAGAAATACGCTGATTTGGATGGCGATGTTTGGAATCGTTTGGTTTGCGTCGTATAGTTTTGTGCCACAGCCGTATTATGATCCATCACAGGAGATGATTGAGGATCAGCCGGGAACCGTGGAAATAACACCAGATAATGCTTATATTCTATATACAGAAGGAGAGTATTATTGGATTGTTGATGGAGTATTAAATGGTAATATTTCGGAAGAGGCTATACAACAGATGGAAATGGATGGATTTGAAGTAAAGGAGAGATAAAATTGAGAAAGAAAATAGCATTGTTTTTGGCAGTGGCGCTCAGTGTGCAGATTGTATCTTTGGATATCAATGCAGCAGACGTAAAAGTGGTAGAAGAGGTTTCTGAATCATCCGGGATTGAAGTGTTGTCACAGGATACCATTGTTACAAAATATAGACTGTATAATGGAAAAACACAATATCGCAGATGGAATGCCACCAAAGGATGCTGGGTAGATCCGGCATGGATTTATCTTTAATCTTTCAATTAAAAATTCAATAATCAAACAATAACAGCACATAACCTACATTAAACGTAGATTATGTGCTGTTTATTATATAAAAACAGAATATTTTAAGAACCAAAATATAACATCTTATGCACTGTATAAAAATAAAAATTACAAAAAATATAGAAAATTTATATATTACTTCAAAAACCTTGACTTTAGTTAATTAACGTCCTATAATAAATCTATAAAATTAATAGTTTTGTATAAAAAATAAAGGTGGTGATTCGTATGAATTTATAATAATTTTATATCACTTATCAACATCATAATATCTAAAAGAAGGGGGAACAATAGGTATGATGAATAAAAAAGTATTGCGTAAGATCAGTGGGGGATTGATTTTGACGTTAGCAGTTTCATTGTTTGGGAACATGGATCTGTCGGCGTATGCACAGGAGACGACGGAAATACAGCCGTATATTATTGCTGTAGAGGATGCAAAAACATATGATACGGTAGAGGAAGCATTGAGCGACAATCTGGTTGTGGAGACTCCGGTGCTATCCGAAAATCATATTATGGTAGCCGAATTGACCGAACCGGAAGCGGCGGCTTTGGAACGGGATGACGCGGTATGGATTGAAGAAGATATTATCTTATCTGCAAGCTCTTTAGAAATGAGCGGGGAAGATAAGACGTCTGAAGAAATGACCATAGAAGAAGCGCATCGGAGAAAGGCGCAGATTGTAAAAAGAAATCAGGAAGAACTGGAAGCCTGGGAGCGCGGAGAACGGGATATCGAAGATGTGGAAGAAGTAACAGCAGGCTATGAATGGAACCTGCAAGCGATCCATGCCGATGGCGTCGCCGTAGAGGAAGAACAGGTAGCGGAAAAAGTGAGGGTGGCAGTTTTGGATTCCGGCGTGGATTATGTATCTGGAATCAATTTGGCCGGCTATGTGAATTTTGTGGATGAAGATCAGGAAACCTCACCGATGTTTCAGGATGAGACAGGGCATGGAACAGGAATTGCCAGTATCATTGCCGGAAATGGCGAAAACGGCGTCTATGGCGTAAATCCAAACGTGGAGCTGTATTCTGTGAAAGTGTTGGACGGAGAAAACCGTGCGCCGCTCAGCCGGATTATACGCGCTATTTACTGGTGCATGGAAAACGATATCCATATTATCAATATGAGTTTTGGCACGTCCGTATATTCTAAGCTGTTTAAACAGGCTGTTGCCAACGCCAATCGGGCCGGACTCTTGCTGATCGGCGCGGCCGGGAACGGCAAGGGCGCGGTGGAATATCCGGCAGCTTTTCCGGAGGTGATGGCTGTCACGGCGACCAATCCTGAAGCACAGATCAGTGAATTTAGCAATCGTGGAGATGAACTGGACGTTGCGGCTCCGGGCGAGAAGATCCGGGTGATCGGATTCTTTAACGGCAGCATTGTAACGCATGGAACGAGCATTGCCGCGCCTCATGTGACAGGCGTTGCATCCTTGCTGTGGGAAAAGGATTTAACCAAATCCAGCTCGTTGATTCGGCAGCTGATTTGTCAAAGCGCCAGAAAGCTTGAGGATACGGACGTATGCGGACTGCTGGATGCGGGATATGCCATGGAGCTGTATGATCAAATGGCCGATACGTATCTTTCGGAGTCAACGCAAAAAGAAGAGCTTTGGCCAGAGAATGCAGAGGAACCGGAGATTTTTGAAGAGGTTGCTTTGGACGATGCGTATGTAGAAGGGCGTTGGACTAGGAGCGGTCATGTTACATCTTTTGAAAAAACGCCTGAGATGTTTAGTGTAGACGAAATTTCCAATGTAAGACGAGGAGTCACATATCCGGATCAGAAAGCATCCGGATGGGAAGGCTGCAATAGTAATCCACGATGGCATGGAAAATGGAAAGGTTCTACGACGAAAGACAATGTAAATTACGTTGCCATTTTAGAAATGGTTACAACCATTGCAATTGAAGGCGGAGCGATTCGATCTTATATGGATCGGGATTATTTTAGGGGTATAGATGTAGATAGCTATAAGCAAATAAAAGCGGATATTAGAAATTTGGAGGGTCAATATGCGGGTTTGCTTACACACGATACCCTTGTCAACAGAAAATGTTTCCTGTATGGATGCGCTATGCACGCAATTCAGGATGCGTTTGCACATTCGACGACAACGCCTACAGGCCATTTGATCACACATATTTCTCGGGGGATTTGTACGTATGCAGACGATGAAACATATTATAAGAATAGAATGGAAGTGGCGAAAGCATTGACCGAATATATGTTGGCTCAATTAAATAGAAACGATTTTTCCAGTGGGAAAGAAGTGGCAAAAGCTTTAAACAGTACATACGATACAACCTTTAAAATGGTTAAAATAAAACAATTCTTAAATGATAACGGGTATAGCAGTTCTACTTTAAAAGATATCAATATTGATACGCCGATAGAATAGCAATCAGATTGTGTCTGTATCCGAATCGTAATGGGCCGCCTTCTGCGGCCTGTGAAAGAATAGGGGGAGAGAAATATGATAAAAAAAATAGCGTTGCCCTTATTGCTATTCTTATGCATGGTTCTGATATCGCCGGACGGCGTTTTTGCCGCCGACACCGATGTAATTGAGAATAACGAAAATGGGATACCGGATCAGAACTTGTATCAATCGATATTGCAAACGTTGGGCAAAGGCAGGGACGATACGTTTAGCAGGCAGGAGGCGGAAAGCATTACCGAGCTCTTTGTGGGATATACGGTAGAATCGCTACAGGGAATCGGATATCTCAGTCAGTTAAAGGATCTGGAAATCTTCTCTAACAGCCTAAAAAACCTACAGGGTGTAGAAGCGCTTACCAAATTAATCAGTCTTAAAGTAGGCGGCAATGGATCTATGGAGAGTTTGGATACGTTGTCAGAACTTAAGAGTCTGGAAGAGCTGCATTTGGAAGCAGTCCCATTAAAGGATTTGCAGATTCTGGAGGGACTGGAAAATTTAAAATATTTGATTGTGCCCAACTGCTATCTGACGAGCTTGCGTGGAATAGAAAACCTGGTCAAAATGGAGGGTTTGGATCTGTCTCAAAACAGTTTACAGTCGTTAAAAGAATTAAAAAACCTGACGCAAATGCGCTATCTCTATGCAAACCAGAACCGGCTGACCAGCCTAAAAGGCATTGAGAAAATGACAAAATTAGAGAAGCTGTTTATTTATCACAATCAATTGACCAGTTTAAAGGGCGTGGAAAAGCTAAAAAAATTACAGCGTCTTTTTGTATTTGACAATCGGCTCACAGATATTCAGGCGGTATCCGGTTTAAAAAATCTGATGTTTTTTGATGCTGCTTCCAATAGACTCAAAAAGCTGCCCAATATGAGAAAATTGCGTCAATTACAGTATGATTCCTGTAATTTGGAGGACAATCGTTTAAGCGAACAGGAAATCCGTAAAAAGCTGCCTGCTCATTTTTTCAAAAAACCCAAGGATTTTAATAAACTAGACGATTTGCCGCCAGATAAGAAATGGCTGAAAACGTTGGTGGAATGTCAGAATATCAATCATACGATGCAGTTCATAAAACCAAAAGGCAAAAAAATCAGTCAAAATACAAAACAAATCGAAGGGCGTCTTTCGGAAAAAAGAGTGAAAAAAGTGGAATTATATAATTTGCGCACTGATACGACGAATCAAACAGTGGTCAAGGTCGATAAAAACGGAAAGTTTCAATTTAAAAACTTAAAATTGAAGCCTTGGGCAGGGGATGAAGCGACAATTGTGATGTACGTGTATTGCCCTTCGACCAAAAGCTATGCGCAGATTTGGAGCGGCATCCGGTTGCAGATTAAAAAATAGCGGGGGGGAAGGTTATGATAAAAAAAATCGGAGTGTCATTGTTATTATTATTCTGTATCGTTATGGTATTGCCGTTTGGCGTTTTTGCAGAGGGTTCCGATGTGATTAAAAATAATATAGACGGGATACCGGATCCATATTTATATAAGGCAATTTTGCAGGAAATGGGGAAACGTCCGAATGACACGTTTACCAGGCGGGAAGCCCAAAACGTTATGGAACTGGATTTAGATGATCTGGATGGGGCGATGAGTGTGACCTCTATAGCCGGAATCGGCATTTTAAGCAATTTAGAGTTTTTAAATATCAGAAAATGTCACTGGATGACGAACATTCAGGGAATCGAAACGCTTGGCAAGCTTAAACATCTGGAATTAAGCGATAGTTGGATTGCTAGAATCAAGAATCTGGAATTGTTGGCCGAATTAAAGAGTTTGGAAGAGTTGAAAATGGAAATATGGAGTTTGGATAATCTTCAGTTTCTTGCGGGGTTGGAAAATTTAAAATCTCTGGAGGTATTGGACAGTCATTTGAAAAGCCTGCAAGGAATTGAAAATTTGTCTAGGATGGAGCGGCTCGATGTATCCGGAAATGAGCTGACGAGTATCCGGGAGGTGAAAAATTTACGTCGCTTACGGACGCTTTCGGTAGCCAGAAATCGTTTGTCCAGCCTGGATGGATTGGAAGGATTAAAAAAATTAGAGCGTCTGAATGTGGACGACAATCGTCTGAAAAGCCTAAAAGGCGCGGAAAACCTTGTAAAGCTAAAGGAATTGTCGGCCTGCGAAAACAAATTAAAGGATATTTCGTATATTGCCGACTTGTTCAATATGACCTCGATCAAGGTGCGTTCCAATCGGATCAAAAAACTTCCGGATTTAAAAAGATTTTGGAAGCTGCTCTTTATGCAATGTGATTTTACGGATAACCTTTTAAGCAAGAAAGAACTAAAAAAGAAATTACCGGAGAGGTTTTTAAAACGATATTCCGAACCGTATTTGGAGGGGGAATATATACCGGATCAACAATGGATAGACGATCAGATTCGTTACCAGAACCTAAATCGTTCGGTTCAGATTACGACGAAAAAGATCAACAGATTTACCTATACGCTTGAAGGCCGTATTTTTATCAAGGACGCCCAAGTCGGATTGTATCGAATTAAAGACGGGGACAGGATGGGCGATGCCAAAACCAAAAAGAACGGGAAATTTTCTATGTTCGTGCCACTCAAGCGTTGGCGTGGGGACGAAGTGGGAATTCTGATTTTTTTACATATGAAATCTCAAAATCGTTATGTGCCGATTAAGTCAAACACCAGGTTTAAAGTAAGTGCAAAGTAAAATAGATATTATCAGATAAAATGCCGTCATGGGGAGCAATTTTCGCTATGGCGGTTTTTTATTTTATTAGGAAAGACAGAAGTCCCAAGTGCAGTCTTGATTTTGGATCAAACTTATAGTATATTGCTAATATGTATACGAGGAGGCAGACAAAATGCAGAATAGTATCAAAGTAGCGGTAGACGCCATGGGAGGCGACCATGCGCCCCATGAAATCGTAAAAGGCGCGGTCGAGGCGGCCAATATGAGGAAGGATATTCACATAATCCTGCTCGGCAGGCAGGATGCAGTGGAAGCGGAATTGAAGAAGCATTCCTATCCCGCCGGGCAGATTACGATGGTACATGCCCAGGAGGTGATTGAAACGGCGGAACCGCCGGTGATGGCAATTCGCAAAAAAAAGCAGTCGTCAATTGTTATGGGCATGAATATGGTCAAACAGCAGGAAGCGGACGCGTTTGTTTCGGCAGGAAGCTCGGGAGCGATTTTGGTAGGCGGTCAGGTCATTGTCGGAAGGATTAAAGGCGTGGAGAGGCCGCCGCTTGCGCCGTTGATTCCGACGAAAAAGGGCGTATCCTTGCTGATTGACTGTGGAGCCAATGTCGATGCGAGGCCGTCGCACCTGGTGCAGTTTGCCAAGATGGGTTCTATTTATATGGAGCATGTGGTCGGAGTCAAAAATCCGAAAGTGGCTATTGTCAATATCGGCGCGGAGGAAGAAAAAGGCAACGCACTGGTTAAAGAGACGTTTCCGCTTTTAAAGGAATGCAAGGAGATCCATTTTACCGGAAGCATTGAGGCACGGGAAATTCCGTATGGGAAAGCGGATGTGATTGTCTGCGAGGCATTTACCGGAAATGTGATTTTAAAATTGTACGAGGGTCTCAGCAGCACGTTATTAAGCGTGGTCAAGAAAGGCCTGATGAGCAGTCTGCGCAGTAAGATGGGGGCGATTTTAATCAAACCGGCCTTAAAAGAAACATTAAAATCATTTGATGCATCGGCTTACGGGGGCGCGCCTTTGCTTGGATTAAATGGATTGGTGGTCAAAACCCACGGCAGTTCTAAGGCAGTGGAAGTCAAAAATGCCATTATCCAGTGCGTCACCTTCAAAGAGCAGGACATCAATGGAAAAATAAAAAAGAATATTATTCATGCAGACAATGGAAAGGAGTAGAAAGGGAGAAACTTATGGAACTTGAAAAATTAAAACAGATTATAGCCGAGGTCTTAAATGTAGATACGGAGGAGATCACGATGGAAACGACATTTGTGGACGATCTTGGCGCAGATTCGCTGGATATTTTCCAGATTATTATGGGGATTGAAGAAGAGTTTGACATCGAAATCAAAAATGAAGTGGCCGAGACGATTGTAACGGTTGCAGATGCGGTCGAACAGATTAAGTCAGCGTTAAATTAAAGTAAAGTTGGCGCAAAGCGCATATCGTAACAACACGATAGAAAAAGCCCTTGCAGCATGGGGCTTTTTCTATATCGCATGAAAAAGGAGAAACAAGTATGAAAAAACAGGAAGAATTTCAACAGATTATCGGATATGAATTTCAAAATCCCAAGCTTTTATCACAGGCATTGACGCATAGCTCCTATGCGAATGAAAACCATATCAAAAAGCATCTGGACAATGAACGTCTGGAATTTTTGGGGGATGCGGTGCTGGAAGTCGTATCCAGCGAATTCTTATTTTTAAATTATCCCAAGCTGTCCGAGGGGAACTTGACAAAGCTTCGGGCAAGTTTAGTCTGCGAGCAGACCTTGGCGACTTGCGCGCCCCAGATACGGTTAGGGGAATTTATCCGTCTGGGGAAAGGGGAGAACCGGACCGGGGGACGCAACCGGAAATCCATCTTATCAGATGCCTTGGAAGCGGTGATTGGCGCAATCTATTTGGATGGTGGTTTTACTAATGCAAAAGAGTTTATTCTTAAGTTTATCCTTGAGGATATTGAGCATAGGAAGCTCTTTTATGATAGCAAGACTATCCTGCAGGAGTATGTTCAGAGGAATTTTGAAGAGCCGTTGGATTATCGGCTGGTGGCCGAGAGCGGGCCGGATCATGACAAAAGCTTTACCGTGGAGGCTAAGATTGGCGAACGGACCATTGGAACGGGAACCGGCCCTACGAAAAAGGCGGCGGCGCAGGAAGCGGCCTATCAGGCGCTTCTGTTGTTAAAGCCGGAGGGCATGGAAGGCCCGCAGGTACAATAGAATCAGGGGGAGTCATGTATTTAAAAAATATTGAAGTACATGGGTTTAAATCATTTGCCAATAAAATCCTATTGGATTTTCATAACGGGATCACCGGAATTGTAGGCCCAAACGGGAGCGGAAAGAGCAATGTGTCGGATGCGGTGCGTTGGGTGTTGGGAGAGCAGAGCGCAAAGCAGCTCCGGGGTTCGAGTATGCAGGACGTTATTTTTTCCGGAACGGAAAATCGAAAGCCTTTAAGTTATGCCTATGTGGCCATTACCATGGACAATTCCGATCATATGTTAGACATTGATTTTGAAGAAGTGACGGTGGCAAGACGGGTATACCGTTCGGGTGAAAGCGAATACCTGTTAAACGGCAGCTCATGCCGCTTAAAGGATATCCATGAACTGTTTTACGATACCGGCATTGGCAAAGAGGGTTATTCGATTATCGGCCAGGGACAGATTGAGCGGATTTTAAGCGGTCGTCCGGAGGAGCGCAGGGAACTGTTTGACGAGGCGGCTGGAATTGTCAAGTTTAAACGTCGGAAAGCGGCGGCGCAAAAAAAACTGGAAGCGGAACGGGAAAATATGATTCGAATCCAGGATATTTTAAGCGAGCTGAAACGTCAGGTGGGGCCGCTGCAACAGCAGTCGGAAAAAGCGCGAATCTATCTGAAAACAAGAGAAGCGTTAAAGAAATTTGACATTAACCTGTTTTTGCTGGAACGTAAACAGATGGATCGGCAGATCCAGGAGGCGGCTGCCAATTATGAGATTGCGGACAGGCAGTTACAAGAGACGAACGTCGCTTTTTTACAGATTAAAGATGAATATCAAAAAATAGAAGCGGATCTGGAAGCGATGGAACGGGAAATGGAATCGTTCAGGGAAGCGTTTCATGATTCCAAGATCTTAAAGGGCAAGTTAAAAGGACAGATAGATGTTTTAAACGAACAGGTGAAGGCGGCGGAAATGTCGGACGAGCTTTTTTTAGGTCGTGTGGAAGCAATAGAGGCTGAGAAGCGGGAAAAGCTCGGACAAAAGGAGGCGTATGAACAGGAAGCGGATGGCCTGGATCAGCAGTTGTCTCAGTTGTCCGCTAGACGATACGAGGCGGCGCAGGCGTTAAAAGAGCTTCAGGAGTCCATTTTACACTGCAATGCCGGGATAGAAGAAAGCAAGGATGGCTTGCTGGAATTGTTAAACCAAAAAGCCGAGATCCAGGCCAGGAAGCAAAAGCATGATACCATGTTAGAGCAGATGAATATCCGTAAGGCTCAGTTAAATCAACGTCTGCTGCAACAAAAAAGCGAAGAATCCGGACTGGACGAATGGCTGGACAAACAGCAGGGGGAATGGCAGGAGGCCAAAGACGCCATTGCGCAATATAAGCAAGAGGAAGCGCAGCTAATCAGCCGTCAGCGGGAATGGGAGCAAAAGCTGGCTGCCGCCAGCCATTCGCTGGAAGAAGAGACGGCCAAGTACCATAAAGCCGCTTCGAGGCTGGAATCTTTAAGGAATATCGCGGAACGTTATGACGGTTATGGAAATAGTATCCGTAAGGTTATGGCGCAAAAGGATCAGCAGCCGGGGATTTTGGGCGTAGTGTCCGATCTGATTCAGGTGGATTCCCAATATGAGACGGCCATTGAAACGGCGTTGGGAGGCAGTATTCAAAATATTGTGACAACCGACGAACAGACGGCTAAGCATATGATTACATATCTAAAACAAAACCGTCTGGGACGCGCCACTTTTTTGCCGTTGACCGCTGTAAAGGGCAAAGCCGGCATCCAGTATCCGGAGGCATTAAAAGAGCCGGGCGTCCTTGGACTTGCCAGCGACTTGATCCGGTATGAGGAACAATACAGGGGCATTATGGCGCAGCTATTGGGACGGGTGGTTGTGGTCGATACGGTCGATCATGCCATTGTTCTGGCTAAAAAGTACCGTTATTCTTTGTCTATGGTAACCCTGGAAGGGGAATCCTTACGTCCCGGCGGCTCTATGACAGGAGGG